>DATCWO010000114.1:0-4819 GCA_036566325.1 Burkholderiales bacterium
GCCTTGGCGAGCGCGCGAATGCCGAGGCCGCTCGCATTCTCCGAGCGGAAATCTTCATCGATGATCACGATGGGAAAGCGGAATCGCATCAAAGTCTCCGGAAGGCGCGGGCCGCGCCAAAAAAGCAAAGGCGGATGCCCATTGCATCCGCCTCTTGGTATTGGTCTAGTGTGCGCTAAAGAAGGTTCCGGCTGACGTGAAGATGCAGCTACGGAATGGGGACCGGACGCACCGCACCGATGCCATGGACCTGGCATGCAAGCAATAGACGGGCGGCGTTCGTCAGCGGGGTATTCATGAATGCGCGCGATTATTGCGCGCGATGGGGGCGAGGGCAAGCGGGTTGGCTGGAATATTTGCGCCGATGCAACGAACCAGGCCGTCCTGGTGAGCCGGCCGAACCGCGAACGGCTCAGCCGCCCTTCCGTTCACCGCCCGACCCCTTCAGGACGCACGGTGAAGTTCCCGTCTCTCCCCAGGCTCAGACGCGGGGCACCGTCACGCCGCGCTGGCCCTGATATTTGCCGCCGCGATCCTTGTACGAGATTTCGCACACTTCGTCGGACTCGAAGAACAGCACCTGCGCGCAGCCTTCGCCCGCATAGATTTTCGCCGGCAGCGGCGTGGTGTTGGAAAATTCGAGCGTCACAAAACCCTCCCACTCCGGCTCGAAAGGCGTCACGTTGACGATGATGCCGCAGCGCGCGTAGGTCGATTTACCGAGGCAGATGGTCAGCACATTGCGCGGGATACGGAAGTATTCGACCGTGCGCGCGAGCGCGAAACTGTTCGGCGGAATGATGCAGACGTCACCTTCGAAATCGACGAAACTCTTTTCGTCGAAGTTCTTCGGATCGACGATGGTCGAGTTGATGTTGGTGAAGATCTTGAATTCGTTCGAACAGCGAATGTCGTAGCCGTAGCTGGACGTGCCATAGGACACGATCTTGCGCCCATCCACCTCGCGGATCTGACCCGGCTCGAAGGGTTCGATCATGTTGTACTCGGCCGCCATGCGGCGGATCCACTTGTCACTCTTGATTGCCACTGCCCGTGCCCCCTGGCCTGCGCTATTTGCAGAAGCGCCGGGGCTGAACCGGCGCTTCGCGGATTGGGAATATACGAAGGGCCCGGGAAGGGATACACCCTTCGCCAGGCCCCGGTCCAAATCGTCGATCAGGTGTTCTGCACCACGATGTTGGGGAATTTGGAGCTCATGTCCTTCGACTGTTCGGCGATTTTAACTGCCACGCGCCGCGCAATCTGGCGGTAGATTTCCGCCGGGCGGCTGTCCGGATCGGACACCACGGTGGGTTTGCCCGAATCGGCCTGCTCGCGAATGCGCATATCGAGCGGCAGCGCGCCGAGGAGCTCGGTGCCGTAGTCGCTGCACATGCGCTGCGCGCCGCCTTCGCCGAAGATGTGCTCTTCGTGTCCGCACTTCGAACAGATGTGGATCGACATGTTTTCGATCACACCGAGGATCGGGATGCCGACTTTCTCGAACATCTTGAAACCGCGACGCGCGTCCATCAGCGCGATGTCCTGCGGCGTGGTGACGATCACCGCGCCGGTGACCGGCACTTTCTGCGACAGCGTCAACTGGATGTCGCCGGTGCCGGGCGGCAGATCGATGATCAGATAATCGAGGTCGTCCCAACGCGTATCGCGCATCAGCTGTTCGAGCGCCTGCGTCACCATCGGGCCGCGCCACACCATCGGCTCATCGGGATCGATGAGGAAGCCGATCGAACTGGCCTGAATGCCGTGATTGAGCATCGGGTCGATGGTCTTGCCGTCGGGCGAAGTGGGCCGGCCGCTGATGCCGAGCATGGTCGGCTGCGATGGTCCGTAAATGTCTGCGTCGAGAATGCCGGCGCGCGCACCTTCGGCGCCAAGCGCGAGCGCGAGGTTGACTGCGGTCGTCGATTTGCCCACGCCGCCCTTGCCGGACGCAACGGCGATAATGTTCTTCACCCCGGGAATCAGTTTCACGCCGCGCTGCACCGCATGCGAAACGATCTTGCTGTGAACGTTCACGTTGACGTTGCCGACACCCGGCAACGCGCGCAGCTTGTCGGTCACTTCCTTGCGCACCGGCTCGATCTGGGTCTTGGCCGGATAGCCGAGTTCGATATCGAGCGACACATCGTTGCCGGCAACCTTGAGGTTGCGCACCCATCTGGTCGTGACGTAATCCTTGCCAGTACTCGGGTCGAGAATCTGTTTGAGGACGCCTTGGACGTCCGCTTCGCTGATGGCCATGCTTTCACTCCGGTAGGTCGTCTGGATTCCCGCCCGAAAGTCAGGCAGGCAAGGGACGGCAAGAATCTAGGATCGCCGGCTAGTCTATCAAACTGCGAGTAGGAAAGCCTTCGCAGGCACGCTAGAATCCCGCATCCGTGTAGGGGAATTCCAGACCATGCACGGGCCCGCACAAACGCCAATCGATTGCCCTCCATGCCCCGCCGCATTCTTGTCACTTCCGCATTGCCCTACGCCAACGGCGCGATCCATCTCGGCCACCTGGTCGAGTACATTCAGACCGATATCTGGGTGCGCTTCCAGAAAATGCAGGGGCACGAAGTGCATTACGTCGGCGCGGACGACACCCATGGCACGCCGATCATGCTGCGCGCGGAAAAGGAAGGCATCACGCCGGAACAACTGATCGAACGCGTCTACAAAGAGCACACACGCGATTTCTTCGGCGGCATCGATGCGCTCGCCAAAGGCGAATTCGGCGGCTTCCATGTCGGCTTCGACCATTACTACAGCACGCACAGCCCGGAGAACCGCGCGTACTGCGAAGACATCTACCGCGCGCTGGAAGCGAAGGACTTGATCGCGCGCCGTTCGGTCGAGCAGTTCTACGATCCGGTCAAGAACATGTTCCTGCCGGATCGCTACATCAAGGGCGAGTGCCCCAAATGCGGCGCCAAGGATCAGTACGGCGACAACTGCGAGGTGTGCGGCGCGAGCTATGCACCCACCGATCTGAAAAACGCTTACTCCACCGTGTCCGGCGCGGCGCCGGTGCGCAAGGCATCCGAACATTATTTCTTCCGCCTTTCCAGTCCGGAATGCGTCGACTTCCTGCGCCGATGGACGCGCGAGGAAGGCCGCCTGCAACCTGAAGCGTCGAACAAGATGCAGGAATGGCTGGGCACGGCCGGCGAGGACAAGCTGTCCGACTGGGACATCTCGCGCGATCCGCCCTACTTCGGCTTTCCCATTCCCGGCACGAACGAGCAGAAGTTTTTCTACGTCTGGCTCGATGCGCCGGTCGGCTATTTCGGCAGTTTCAAGAACTACGCGACGAAGCGCGGCGGCCTGAACGTCGATGAATTCCTGCGTCCCGGTCACGACACCGAGATGGTGCACTTCATCGGCAAGGACATTCTCTATTTTCACGCGCTGTTCTGGCCGGCGATGCTCGAACACGCCGGTTACCGCACGCCGACAAAAATTTTCGCGCACGGCTTCCTGACCGTGAACGGCGAAAAGATGTCCAAATCGCGCGGCACCTTCATCACCGCCGAAAGCTACCTCGCGCAGGGTCTCAATCCGGAATGGCTGCGCTACTACTACGCTGCCAAGCTCGGCCCGACCATGGAAGACATCGACCTCAACCTCGATGACTTCGTGGCACGCGTCAATAGCGATCTGGTCGGCAAGTTCGTCAATATCGCCAGCCGTTGCGCGGGCTTCATCCACAAGCGCTTCGAAGGGCGGCTGGTTGGCGTCGAAAAAGGCAATACGCTCATTCGCGACATGCAGGCGGCGGCGAGCGAGATCGCGGCGCATTACGACGCGCGCGAATACGGCAAGGCGATGCGCGAGATCATGGCGCAGGCCGATGCAGCGAACGCCTTCGTCGATCATGTGAAGCCGTGGGAACTCGCCAAACAACCCGAGGCGGGCGCGCAACTGCAGCAGGCGTGCAGCGATGCCCTGAATGTTTTTCGCCTGCTCACGCTCTATCTCAAGCCCGTGCTGCCGAAGCTGGCGGCGCAGGTCGAACGCTTCCTGGGCATCGAAGCGCTGCGGTGGGCGGATGCGCAAACACTGCTTCCCGCCGGCCACCGCATCAACGCCTACGAGCACCTCATGACGCGCGTGGATACCAAACAGATCGAAGCGCTGACCGCCGCCAACAAGGAAAATCTGCAGGCGCAAACGCCGGCAACATCCGCCAAGGCCGCTACCCCTGCAGGCGCCCCGACATTCATTTCCATCGACGATTTCGCCAAAGTCGATTTGCGCATTGCGCGCATCGCCAAAGCCGAACAGGTCGAAGGGGCCGAGAAATTGCTCAAGCTGACGCTCGATATCGGCGACGAAACGCGCACCGTATTCGCCGGTATCAAGTCGGCCTACGATCCTGCGCAACTGGAAGGCCGCCTCACCGTCATGGTGGCCAACCTCGCCCCGCGCAAAATGAAATTCGGCGTGTCGCAGGGCATGGTGCTGGCCGCATCGTTCGACAGCAAGGAGCCGGCGGCAAAAGGAACCGGGCTGTATATCCTCAGCCCCGATTCGGGCGCGCAGCCAGGGATGCAGGTCAAATAAGGAAAGCCCGATTAAGCGCCGAGTACAAGCACGAGTGCGGGTCGCTGCACGAGCGACGGAACCTTGAGCGGTCCTCGGACTCTCGTTTCCTCTATGGCAAATCCTTGATCGGCGCCGCCGCGGCGACCCTCGCGTCATTGCGGCGCCTCGTTTAATTCCCGCTGTTTGCCCGCGCCAAACGCAATGCGGCAAGGTATCCTCACCGCCTTTATGAATTACCGCGCACGCCGATTTCCATGAGTCTATT
>DATCWO010000043.1:0-4646 GCA_036566325.1 Burkholderiales bacterium
ATACATTCAGGGCGGTGCGAGTGCAAAGCGACGCGGCTGTTCATACCGCATTCGATCGAGCAGCGTGAAATAAGATGTGCGCGGCGTATGCGCATGCGTGCAGCGCCGACGCTGTTGGGTTAGTTTGATTGCCCGCCTGGCCTTCTCAAGAAACAACATGCCCGTCAGTGTCGACGCGATCACCGCACAACATATCGGCGATCGCAAAGAGCAACAGGATCGCGTCGTCATCCTTTCCAATCCACGCGTACCCGGTGCTGCGCTCGCGGTGCTGGCCGACGGCGCAGGCGGACACAAGGGTGGCGCCGCTGCAGCCGAACAGGTCGTTCGCACGGCGACGCAGTTGTTCAGGGGTTGGTCGCCCAAGAGCGAAACGCCGGAAGTGCTGCTGCGCAACGTCATCAGCGAAGCCCATACGGTCATTCGGCTCAACCGCGCGCTCACCGAAGAAGAGCCGCACAGCACCGTCGTGGTGTCGCTGGTGCAGCCGCAGCGGGTCGATTGGGCTTACGTCGGCGACAGCCGGCTCTATCATTTCACCGGTCCGACGTTACGCAGTCGTACACGCGACCATTCGCTGGTGGAACTGCATATCAGTCAGGGACAATGGAGCGAGGCGGAGCGCCACAACCATCCGCACCGCAATCTGCTGCTGCAAGCACTCGGGCATTCCGAAATTCCGGAGCCGGAATTCGGCTCCGCCGGCGCTCTGCGCGGCGGCGACGCCTTTCTGTTGTGCTCGGACGGACTGTGGGATTACTTCACCGATGCCGAACTCGGCAAGGTGCTCGACGCGCTACCGCCGCGTCAAGCCGCCGAAGCGCTGCTCAATGCCGTACGCCAGCGCGCCGGTGGACGCGGCGACAACGTTTCGATCGCGATCGTGAAGTTCAGCGAAGCCTGAAAGCAGCCGCGAACCGGGCGCATAAAAATCCGGGCGCTGCACTCACCCTCCCGCGTGAAGTGCTTCGTGTTTCGTCAAGCGCTCGTCGCCTCGTTGACCCACGCGCGTTGTGCCGCCCGCCGCTTCGGCGCGAAATGCAATGCGCAGGTATCACTCGGCGGCGCCTGCAACACCACTTTGAACTCATGCAACTCGTCGCGCCGGAATGCATGCACATGCAGGCTGTCGCCCGGCTTGTATTGGCCGAGTTGAGCCTCGAAGTTCTTGGCCGTCATGCGCAGGCCATTCACGGCCACGATGATGTCGCCCGCCGATAAGCCGGCCGTCTGTGCCGCGCCACCGTCGTAAACATGCGCGAGTTTCACGTCGGCGCCCGCGTTCATTGTCTTTCCGCCCAGAACGCCTCTTGCGGCGAGCGTTTTTGCCGGCTTGGCGCTCGACTTGCCGCCGCGATCGCTGCTCGACTCGGCCGGACGCACTTCCATGATCACCCCGAGGGTCTCGAATCGTTCTTTCAACGGCAATTCGGACGTGGAGCGCAATGCGCGATCGAAAAATCCGCGCAAGCGCCCGCCGGCAACCTCTTCAGCGACACGCTCGATGCCGTCTTCGGGCACTCCCACGCCTGTTTCGCCATGCCGTTGCCACAGCACACGCATCACATCGTCCAGCGATTTACGTCCGCGCGTGCGTTCGAGAATCAACGCATCGAGACATAACGCGACCAGGGCGCCCTTGCCGTAATAACTGACCACCGCATTGGGCGTGTTCTCATCCTGACGGTAATACTTGATCCACGCGTCCCAGCTCGATTCGCTGATGGTCTGCTTCAGGCGACCACCGTTGCGCAGCAATTGCGTCACGCCGCGCCCGAGCGTTTCCAGATATTCGGTCGGCGTGATCAGCTCACAACGCACCAACGCCAGATCGTCGTAATAGGACGTGAAGCCCTCGAAGGCCCACAGCAACGCCGTATGGTTTTCGCGATCGAGGTTATAAGGCGCGAACGCCGCGGGCTTGAGCCGCTTGACGTTCCAGGTGTGGAAATACTCATGGCTGCAAAGTCCGAGGAAGGTGCGATACGACTCGTTGGTCTCGCGTAAATCCGCGCGCGGCAGATCGTTGCGACTGCAGAGCAACGCAGTGGAAGCGCGATGTTCGAGACCGCCGTATCCCTCGCCCACCGCGGTGACGAGGAATACATAGCGATCCATCGGCGCCGTGCCCCAGAAGTCGATGTGCCATTCGCACAGGCGCTTGAGGTCGCGACAGAGGCGCTCCATATCCGCTTCGTGCCGGCCGGTGATCACAATGTCGTGCGGCACCCCGCGGGCCTTGAAGGTCGCAAGCGTGAAGGTGCCCATTTCGACCGGGTGGTCGATCAGTTCGTCATAGTTCTCGACCTGATACAGACCAAAATCATAAGCGCGCGCCTGCTTGCGTCGCATCGAGGTGGCGACACGCCATGCGGCGTAACGGCGCCCGATCGGCCGCGCCAGTTCGACCTCACAGCGACGCGACTCCTGTCCCAGCACACGCAGGAACACCGAAGTGCCGTTGAAGAACGCATGCGTCGTATCCAGATGCGCGCCGCGTACGGATAGATCCCATGCGTACACTTCCATCGTCACCGTCAACGGTCCGTCGCAGGGCGCGGCCTGCCAAGTGTGTTTGTCGATTTTGACGATCGATACATCGCGTCGCCCGCAACGCGCGCGAATCGCAACCACATGACGGGCAAAATCGCGAATCATGTAACTGCCGGGAATCCACGCCGGCAGCGCAAAGCGCTGCCCGGCTGCATCCGGCTGCGCAACGGCGCACGAAACTTCGTACACATGCGCTTCGGGGCGCGTCGGAACAATGCGATAACGGATGGCGGCGCTGCCGCGAGTAGGTGTGCTCATTGATGGAATTCTGTGTTGGAGAAAGTCTGATCAAGCGCCGAGTAAGGGCGCGCGTGCATGCGGCCGCACGAGCGAGACTAAAGCAATCAACGCATTGACGCCTCTGACGCGCGATGGCTTTGAACGAGAAATCTTAATCAGAACTTCCTTATTAAATAGTGGGCCTGCTAGCGCACGATCGATACGCCGATGCGGAATTGCGAATCATGTTTCTCGTTGTAGTCCAGCAGGCTCTCGCCATAACCGTTGAAGTACTGGAAGTGAATATAGCCACCGGCGTTGGCGAAGAACGGCCGCCGGATAGGATAGGACGCATCCAGTTGTATCGAGCCCATATGTTGCGTGCCTTTGCGCAGATTGGTGGAGAACAGCCAACCATCCACACGCCCCAGGCGCAGATTCAGATCGCCGTAGCCGCGAAATTCGTCGATATCGGGGTTGTCTTCCTTGTCGATATAAGCCCAGATTTTCGGCGACACCGACACGTACCACTTGCTGTCGCTCAGGAACTTGCGCCAAGACGGCTGCACGTAAACGGTGTTGATGGAGCGCGATTCGTCCGCGCTGCGGCCGTTGGATTCGTGCTCCAGCCCTGCACTGAAACCGATCGTATGGCCGCCGTCATTGCTACTCCATACATCGGGATCCAGATAGAACAGACTCGGCCGATAGCTCGTATCGCGGAAGGGAGATGAGTCGCCGGAGATATCCCAAATCGATGTTTGCGTGTAACCGAAATAGAGCTTGTCCACCGGCGCGATATCGGCAAGCCAGCTGCGTTCATCGAACAACCGGTATTTGAATGACAGTTGATACCGCGCAGTGGTGAGGCCACCGCGCCTCCCCGCCACGAAATACATCGGCTCATTGGTTTGCAGCGCGGGGGGCGGCGTCGTATCGGTTGCGCGCAAGACCGCATCGGACTCCTGCGTACGGGCGCCCGGCGGCGTGCTTTGCGCCTCGGGCGTGGCCGCGACGGTCGCAGGCGTGGGCGCAAGCAAAACCAATTGCGTGCGCGATTGCACAAGCTCTACCGCGACGGCACCCTGCACATCATCCGGCAACACGAGACGCAGACGATATTTGCGAAACTGCCCTGGGTCGAGCGGCCGCGTGTCCGCTTTTTTTGCGTCGACCACGACCAATTCGACGGTCTTTGCGCCGCTCTGGGTAGTCAGCGTGGCCGGCAGCTTGGCTGGAATGGAGGCATCCATGGGCGCGCTGGTGTCGTTGAGAATGACGAGATCGAGATCGACCGGCTGGCCCGGCACAATTCCCTCGCTCGCGCGACGCAGCAGCCATTCGGCGGAAGCATCCAGCGGCATCAGCAGCATCAACGCTGCGCACATGGTCAGAGCAATTCGGTACATCGCACGCTTTTCTTGTGTGGAGCAGAAGCCCGATTTCAACACATCGAGCGCCACCAGCACACCCGGACCTGCGGAGGCACGCGCGTTGCAATGCGTGTTGACATGGAAATCAGCGGTGTACAGCACATCCGCCTGCCGCAGCAAACGGTGTGGGAGGCGCTCAACGATCCATCGATCATCAGAGCGTCGGTGCCCGGTTGTCAAAGTTTCCAGAAGACCGGCGACAATCGCTATGCGGTGAGCATCGTTTCGGCCATCGGTCCGGTATCGACCCGGTTCGACGGCACCATCACGCTGTTCAATCTGCGCCCGCCGTCGGCCTATACCATTTCATTCGAAGGTTCGGGTCAGGGCGCAGGCTCGGTACTCGGGCAATCGGATGTGTCGCTCGCGCCCGAACATCTGGGCACGACCTTGAGTTATCGCGCCGGCATGCAGGTCACGGGAACACTGGAGCAGGCCGGA
>DATCWO010000110.1:0-2669 GCA_036566325.1 Burkholderiales bacterium
ACCGGTGCAGCCGACTTGGTACTGAAATCGATCGCCGGCGCGACGCGCGGCGCAACAGCCGCAACCTCTGACCACGGTGTGGTCATCGACGCCTCGACGCGTATCAAATCCTGGCGGTCGCCGAACACCAATACCGTCGGCACCACTTCAGGGCTCGCGCTGCGCTGCGGCGACAAGGGCATGCGCCCTTACCATGCATCGCCATGCCAGCGTTGCTGCAACGGTGCGGCGTGTTCGATCAAGCCGATGGTTTCCGCGAATACGTCGGCGCGTTTGCCGACCAGCCGCGCGGGCAACCCTTCCACGCGCAACACGATCGCGCCCGCATCGGCCTGCGCAACCGCTTTCACACCGGGCAACTCGACCGGCCGCGCCGCAAACGCCGCGGCGAACGCCTTCTCATGCGTACGAATCGGCGTGTTGGTCGGCAGACTCAGGGTGAAGTCGCCCGACTCCGGAATGCACTCGATCTTGCACACCAACCAGTCGGCGCGCAGGTTGATGTCGAGCGTGTTGGAAGCGAAATCCGCGGGCAGACGCACCGGCACCGGCAACAGCACCGTGCCCTCATAACCGTAGTTCAACAGCGAGCCGACCGGCAGGCGAACGGGCGTCGGCCAATCGATCTCGCCCGCCTTCACTCCGGCCGGCAGCGCCCACTTGAGCATGGTCGGCAAACCCGAATCGCCTGGGTTACGCCAGTAGGTGTGCCACGCCGGCTGATGGCGGATGAGCAGACCGAGCCACATCGATCCGCCTGCCGAAATACCTTCCGGCGCGTGAGCGACCAGTTCTGCACGAACCTGGGGTGTGGTGACGACGGACGACGCCTGGGCCGCGAGTGCACAGAGGCTGAGAACGACAACCGATAGGAATCGAAGGAATGGAGCCGGCCGGGCCATTGATACGTGCTGCGGGAATGAGGATCGAGCCGAATATTAACGCGGGCGACTCACGTCAGACATGGCCATGGCTACTCCTCCACGCTTTCTCATCATGTTTCATCGCCCAACCGGGAAATGCGCATTCAAGCCGCTACAATCGCCGGCGCAGGTATCTTCAATCGTGATTCCGGCCTGAAAACAATGACGAATAAGCAGCATCAGCCGGCCGTCGGCGCGGGACCTCCAAGGCCCGATACGCGTCCCGAGACACCGAAGGCATGAATCAGCGGCTGACACCCTCGACCGCTGCGTTGTTGCTGATCCCGCCGCTGCTCTGGGCAGGCAATGCCGTCGTCGGTCGCGCCGTGTACGACATGGTGCCGCCCATGGCGCTCAACTTTCTACGCTGGGTGGTCGCCGCGCTGATATTGCTGCCGTTCGGCCATGCGATCTTCCGGCGCGGAAGCGGCCTCCTGGCCCACTGGCGGCGTTACGCGCTGCTCGGCCTGCTCGGCGTAGGCTCATACAACTCGCTGCAGTATCTGGCGCTACACACCTCGTCGGCGGTGAACGTCACCCTGGTCGCATCGAGCATGCCGGTGTGGATGCTGATCGTTGGCCGCCTGTTTCACGGCGCCGCCATCCGGCCCATGCAGGTGATCGGCTCAGCGCTGTCGCTCGCCGGCGTGCTTGTCATCCTCGCGCATGGGCAATGGGCGCAACTACTGCAACTGCAATTCGTGCCCGGCGACCTGCTGATGATCATCGCCACGATCCTCTGGTCGTTCTACAGCTGGCAGCTTCTGCGCGGCGGTGGCAGCGCAGTGATCCAAAGCACCTGGGCGACATTCCTTCTTGCGCAGGTCATCTATGGTGCAGCCTGGTCGGGACTGTTCGCTGTCGTCGAATGGAACATCACTGATTTCCAGCTCGACTGGAACTGGACGCTGACGCTCGCGCTCGCTTACGTCGCCATCGGACCTGCGGTCATCGCTTATCGCTGTTGGGGTGTGGGCGTGCGGAGTGTGGGGCTGACGACCGCCGGTTTCTTCAACAACCTCACGCCGCTTTTCGCCGCGCTGCTGGCGCTCGTCATGATCGGCGAGAAACCACAGCTCTACCACGCACTCGCCTTCGCACTGATCCTCGGCGGCATCGTGCTGTCGTCACGGCAGCGCACTTAATTCTTCGAAACCTAAAAGGACTCCATGAACTACTTATTTGTCGCCGCGGCCTTCTTGTGCGGTGCCGTCGTCCCCCTGCAAGCCGCGGTCAACGCAGTATTACGCACGCATCTGCCCAGCGCCATGCAGTCCGCGTTGATTTCCTTCGCAACCGGCACCATCGCACTGTTGTTGTACTGCATCGCGGATCGCGCCCCATGGCCGACGGCGTCGTCCCTCGCACAAGTACCATGGTGGGGATGGACAGGCGGCATCGTCGGCGTGTACTTCGTTTTCTCGTCGCTCGTCGTCGTGCCGAAACTTGGCGCCGCCGTGACGCTCGGCATCATCGTCGCCGGACAGATGATCGCTTCGCTGCTGATGGATCACTACGGCATGCTCGGACTGACGCAGCAACCCATCACGCTCTGGCGCGCCTTCGGTGTACTGCTCGTGATTGCCGGCGTCGGCGTGACGATGGCGTCGTCGAAGTAAGCAGACAGCGTTGCCGTTCGTGGTGAGTGCGAGCGAACCATGAACGGCTGTATTCCATCTTGATGCCGTTCGCAGTGAGGGAGTCGAACCACAAACGGCGCTGGCCTCACTTGGAATCCCGAGTCCC
>DATCWO010000125.1:0-4404 GCA_036566325.1 Burkholderiales bacterium
CAGCCGAAGACGTGCAGATCGTCGCGACGATCGCGGCTCAGGGCGGTCTCGGCATGCGCCTTTATCGGCCCGCCGATGCGCCGCCCGACGTGCTGCGTTTCAAGCTCTTCACGCGCGACGAAGCTATCGTGCTGTCGCACAGCATGCCCATGCTCGAACGCATGGGGCTGGTGGTGCTGGAAGAGCGGCCGTATCGCATCGCGCCGGCGCAGGCCGGACAACCACGTGCTTCGTCTTCCGTCGGCGCCGACAGCGCATCGCACGACGTGCAGGAAAGCGGCGCCGATCACGAAGCGCCGCGCCGGGCGGACGGCCCGGTGGTGTGGATCGACGATTTTGCCTTTCGGCTGACCAACGAAGTCGATGTCGGGGAAGTGCGCGAGCGATTCGAAGACGCCTTCGCGCAGGTCTATGCCGGAACGGTCGAGAACGACGAGTTCAACCGGCTGGTCCTTGCGGCCGGCTTGTCGGCGCGCGAAGTGATGGTGTTGCGCGCTTACGCGAAATACATGCGGCAGATCGGCTTTGCGCTGTCGCAGGCGTATATCGAAACGACCCTGGCGCATCATCCGGGCATTGCGCGCATGCTCGTGGTGCTGTTCGCGTTGCGCTTCGATCCGATCCAGGCGGCCGACGAGGCCGACGCCACGCAACAGGCGCGACTGATCGAAGAGGCGCTCGAGAACGTGGCGACTCTCAGCGAGGATCGCGTGCTGCGCCTGTATCTCGCGTTGATACGCGCGACCACGCGCACGAACTACTGGCGTTGCGATGCAACGGGTCGGCCGCGGGGTTTTCTGTCGTTCAAGTTCGACCCCGCGCGCGTGCCGGATCTGCCGGCTCCGCGTCCGATGTATGAAATTTTCGTTTACTCGCCGCGTTTCGAGGGCGTGCATTTGCGCGGCGGCAAGGTGGCGCGTGGCGGTTTGCGCTGGTCGGACCGGCCGGAGGACTTCCGCACCGAAGTGCTCGGTCTTGTGAAGGCGCAGATGGTCAAGAACGCGGTCATCGTACCGGGCGGTTCAAAGGGTGGTTTCGTGGTGAAGCGCGTGTCGCCGAGCGAGCGCGAGGCGTATGCGACGGAAGGCCTCGAGTGCTATCGCGACTTTCTGCGTGGCCTGCTCGATCTCACCGACAATCTGGTGAGCGGACAGATCGTCTCGCCGATGTCGGTGCGAAGGCATGATGAGGACGATCCCTATCTCGTCGTCGCGGCGGACAAGGGCACGGCGCGTTTTTCCGATCACGCCAATGAGGTGGCGAAGGAGTACCGCTTCTGGCTCGACGATGCGTTCGCATCGGGCGGCTCGGCCGGTTACGACCACAAGGCCATGGGCATCACCGCGCGCGGCGCGTGGGAATCGGTCAAGCGTCACTTCCGCGAAATGGGCATCGACACGCAAAGCACCGCGTTCACGGTCGCGGGCATCGGCGACATGTCGGGCGATGTGTTCGGCAACGGCATGCTGCGCTCGCGCCATATCAAGCTGGTCGCGGCCTTCGATCATCGACATATCTTTATCGATCCCGATCCCGACGCGGAAATCAGTTACGTTGAACGCGAACGGCTGTTTCGGTTACCGCGTTCCTCATGGGCCGATTACAACGCCGAGTTGATCTCGCAAGGCGGCGGGGTGTGGCCGCGCAGCGCGAAGACGATCGCGCTCTCGCCCGAAGCCATACGTCTGCTCGCGCTCGATGCCGCGGATGACGGCACGCTGAATCTGGCACCCAACGAACTGGTTGCAGCCATTCTCAGAGCGCCGGTCGATCTGCTCTACAACGGCGGCATCGGCACCTATGTCAAGGCGAGCGCCGAGACGCACGCCGAAGTCGGCGATCGCGCCAACGACCCGGTGCGCGTCAACGGCGGCGACCTGCGCAGCAAGGTGGTCGGCGAAGGCGGGAATCTCGGCTTCACTCAACGCGGGCGCATCGAATACGCGTTGCGCGGCGGACGCATCAACACCGACGCGATCGACAACTCCGGTGGTGTCGACGCATCGGATCATGAAGTCAACATCAAGATCCTGCTCGGTATCGCGATTGCGGACGGCGTGTTGAGTGAAGCGAATCGCAATGCACTGCTCGCCGGCATGACCGACGAGGTCGCGCAACTCGTGCTGCGCGACAATTACTTCCAGAATCAGGCGCTGTCGCTCATGGCGCGTGAGGGCGTGCGCGGGCTCGATGCGCAGGAGCGTCTCATCATCGCGCTGGAAAAAGCGGGGCGGCTGGATCGTGCGATTGAATATCTGCCCGATGCGGAGACCATCGCGTTGCGACGCGCGCAGGGCGTCGGACTGACGCGACCGGAACTTGCGGTGTTGTTCGCCTACGCCAAGATGTGGCTGTACGACGAGGTGGTGGCCTCGCCGTTGCCCGATGATCCGTGGGTCGAGACGGCGCTCGCCCGTTATTTTCCAACCCCGCTGCACGAGGTCTACGCCTCCTGCATGGTGCGCCATCCGCTGCGCCGGGAAATTGTCGCCACGTACGTGGTGAACAGCATGATCAATCGCGTCGGCAGCACCTTCGTGCATCAACAGCAGGATGCAACCGGCATGCAGGCGCATGAGGTCGTACGCGCCTATCTGCTCGCGCGCGAGAGTTTCGGCGCGGTCGAACTGTGGCATTCCATCGAGGCGCTCGACAATCAGGTATCGGTCGACGTGCAGGCGCGGATGGCGGGCGATTTACACGGCGTGCTGGTCCGCGCGACAACCTGGTTCCTGCGTTCACCGTATCTGACGCAACCGATGGCCGTCGTCATCGAGCGTTTTGCGGCCGGTGTGAACGCCATGTGTGCGCGATTGCGCGACATCGTCGATTCCACCGCTGTTGCAGCACTCGATGCGGATGCGCAAACCTTCATCGATGCGGGCGTGCCTGCCCCGCTGGCGCAAAGCGTTGCGAGCCATGCGCGCCTGTATTCCGCACTGGGAATCACGGAGGTGGCAGGCGAGTCGCAACGGCCACCGGAACTGGTCGCGCGGGTGTTGTTTGCGTTATCCGCGCACATGGGGCTCGACGGACTGGGCGCGCAGATCAATGCGCTGCCCGAAGACGGATTCTGGCAGGTGCGGGCGAAACACGCGTTGCGCGATGACCTGTCCGCGTTGCAGCGCGCGGTTGTGCTGCAGGCGCTCGCTGCCGGCGATGCGAACGATGCCGAATCGGTTGTACAGGCGTGGACCGAGCGCGCCGCATCCCGGATCGAGCCGGCGTTGAAGCTGCTGCAGGAGCTTCGCGCCGCGCCGCCCGATCTGGCGATGTTGTCGGTGGCGTTACGCGAACTGCGCAAGCTGGTTTAGCAGCCCGCTGCCGTAACAAAACGAAACAGCGCCTCAGGGCAGGGCGAACTTGCGATAATCCGTCGTTCGAACGACTTTGGTCGACACTTCCTTACATCAAGCACTGACCTCTGAGGGAATGCCCATGCTGCTACGTTATCTTGTCTCCGGTGCGCGCTTGCGAGCGGTATTCGTCATCGTCGCCACCATGCTGGTTGCCGCTTTTCTCGGCACGACCACGGCGTATGCAGGCGAAGGCGTCGATGCGATCCGCTACAACGAAATCGATCTGCAGACGGAAATCATGCGCGAGGTCGAGAACGATCAGATCGTGGCCAGCGTGTACGCGGAATTGCAGGAAACGAATCCCGCGGCGCTGCAGAACGCGCTGAACAAAATTTCGGCCGAGGCGCGCAAGGTCGCCGCCGGATTCGGCACTGTCAAGGTGCGAACGGGCTCCAATCAGACCTACCCCGTGTATGACCGCAACAACAAACTCATCGCCTGGCGCGGACGCTCCGAAATGCGTATCGAGAGCAAGGATTTTCCCGCCGTCGCCAAACTGATCGCGCAATTGCAGTCCAGCATGCAACTCGGCGGTGTTTCCTTTGCTGTGTCGCCGGAACTGCGCCGCCAGACTGAACAGGAAATGCTCAAGGAAGCAGTGCAAAGCTTTCGCGAACGCGCCGACGTGCTGACGCAGGCGCTCGGCGGCAAGAGTTATCGCTTGCGCAAACTTTCCGTGCAGACATCAGCGAACGTGCAGCCTCGACCGATGGCGACCATGCGTGCGGCAAAAGCCGATATGGAATCGTACGAACCGGTCCTCGAAGGTGGCACAAGCCAGGTCAACGTCGGCGCGGTCGGTACGATCGAAGTCGAATAAGTTCCCATTCGCTATGCAGGCCGTGAAGCGCGAACGCGAACTCGTCGTGCTGGTCCACGGCCTGTGGATGAATCGTTATGTCATGTCCTATCTTGCGCGGCAACTGCGTCGCGCGGGATACGCCGTCGTCGCCTTCGGTTATTCCTCCGCGCTGCGCCCGTTCGAAGAAAATGTCGCCGCGCTCGCAGCGTTTGTCCGAGCACGACCCGCCATGCGCATCCATTT
>DATCWO010000144.1:0-19646 GCA_036566325.1 Burkholderiales bacterium
ACTGCTTCATCTACAGAGAAACACGGAATGCTACGCGGCGTGACGACGCCGAATTTACGCAGCACTTCTTTAGCTTGATATTCGTGGATTTTCATCGCACCCCCTTGGTGGTAGCACGCGAGTGTGTTGGATGCCGCAGGGCTGCGGCATTGACTGAAATCAAGCTGAATCTTTAACGCGCCGCACAAAACAACACACGCAGCATGAGAAAAAAATCAGCGGGCCTTGCGAAGTCGCGCAGTTTAGCACGTCAAAACGCTCCGTCGTTGATCTGTACGAAGGCGGATAAGATTGCAACGCCACGTCGTATTGGAGAGGGAGCCATGCCTTTTGTTCTTGCGTTCGATCAAGGTACGACGAGTTCGCGCGCCATCGTCTTCGACGAACGCGGCGCCGTCCGCGGGCTGGCACAGGCCGAGCTGACACAGCACTTCGCGCAACCCGGCTGGGTCGAGCACGACGCGTTGGAAATCTGGCGCACCCAGCGCGACGTCGCCGGCGCGGCGCTCGACCGAGCCGGGGTGAGCGCGGCGGATGTCGCGGCCCTCGCCATTACCAATCAGCGCGAAACGACGCTGCTGTGGGAGCGCAAAAGCGGTGTGCCGCTTCATCGCGCCATCGTCTGGCAGGACCGACGTACCGCCGAATATTGCGAGCAGTTGAAGCGCGCCGGGCACGAAGAATTAGTGCGCGCAAAAACGCATCTTGTTCTCGACCCCTACTTCTCCGGAACCAAACTGGCGTGGCTGCTCGAGCACGTTCCGGGTGCGCGGGCGCGCGCCGAACGCGGCGAACTCGCTTTCGGCACAGTAGATAGCTGGTTGATCTGGCAACTCACCGGCGGCGCGGTGCATGCCACCGATCCCACCAACGCCTGTCGGACGTTGCTCTACAACCTGCACAGCGGTAACTGGGACGACGAACTGCTCGCGCTGTTCGATATTCCGCGCGCGTTGCTGCCGGCAATACACCCGTCGCGCGGCGTCATCGCCGAAAGCGCTGCCGCGCTCTACGGCAAATCCATTCCGATCGCAGGGATCGCGGGCGACCAGCAGGCGGCGCTGTTCGGGCAGGCCTGCCTGCAACCGGGCATGGCGAAGAATACCTATGGCACCGGCTGCTTCATGCTGCTGCACACCGGCGAACGCTGCATCGCCTCGCAGCACGGTCTGATCAGTTCCCGCGTCGCCCCGACCGATGGCGTCTCGGCCCAATATTGTCTGGAAGGCAGCGTCTTCGTCGCCGGCGCAGTCGTGCAGTGGCTGCGTGATGGACTGGGCTTGATCCAAAGCTCGCAGGAGATTGAAGCGCTCGCCGCGCGCGTGCCAGATACGGGCGGCGTGTATTTAGTGCCCGCCTTCACCGGTCTCGGCGCCCCACATTGGGATCCTTACGCGCGCGGCAGCATGTTTGGCCTGACGCGCGGAACGACGGCCGCACACCTGGCCCGTGCGGCGCTGGAGTCGATTGCGTTCCAATCGGCCGACGTCCTGCTCGCCATGGAAAGCGACGCTAATTTACGGTTGCGTGAACTTCGCGTTGACGGCGGCGCGACGGCCAACGAACTGCTGTTGCAATTTCAGGCCGATTTGCTCGGCGTGCCGGTCGTGCGTCCCGTCGTGCAGGAAACGACGGCGCTGGGCGCCGCCTATCTGGCCGGCCTCGCCACGGGCGTATGGCAAACGACCGATGAAATCGCGGCGCTGTGGCAGCGCGATCGCGAGTTCATACCCAGCATGAGTCGCGACGAAGCGGCCGGCCGGATGGCCGACTGGCATCGGGCGGTGGAACGCACCAAGGACTGGGGTCGCTGACCAAATAGTAAATAGCGCCCTCTAACTGCATTGCGATGCACGCTGACAATCGCTGTGATTGAAGCTTTGTATTGCCCTCAAGCAAGCCGCTGGGTTAGTGTCATCGCTCGCGCAGTCCGCCATTCGTGGATACCCCCTACACTTTCGAGGAGGAAAGAGACATGGAATTGAAAGGATCGAAAACCGAGCAGAACCTGAAGGACGCCTTCTCGGGCGAATCGCAGGCGAATCGCCGGTATCTTTATTTCGCAAACAAGGCTGACATCGAAGGTCAAAACGACGTGGCGGCGCTGTTCCGTTCCACCGCCGAAGGCGAAACCGGCCACGCGCACGGCCACCTCGAATTCCTCGAACTGGTCGGCGACCCGGCAACCGGACTGCCGATCGGCGCCACGCGCGATAACCTGAAAGCCGCGGTGGCAGGCGAAACGCACGAGTACACCGACATGTACCCGGGTATGGCGAAGGCGGCACGCGACGAAGGTTTCGACGAAATCGCGGACTGGTTCGAAACGCTGGCGAAAGCCGAACGGTCGCACGCCAACCGCTATCAGAAAGCGCTTGACGCACTGACCGACTGAACGCCGTTCGACGACTTACGACCAGGGGGCTGTACATGTACGGCCCCTTTGTTTTTGCGCAGCCGGAGCTGACCAAGGTTAGGCGGAGCGCCGTACCGCAAGCAGGAGCAAGGCAATGAATCAACGCGAAGGCAGCCTCGAGGCGCCCACCAGACATCCGATCGATTGGCGCAACGACGAGTATTACGACGAAGCGGCGTGCGAAAAAGAAATGGCGCGCATTTTCGACATCTGTCATGGCTGTCGTCGCTGCGTGAGTCTGTGTCAGTCGTTTCCGACGCTATTCGACCTGGTCGATGCGACCGACGACGGCGAACTGCACGGCGTCGACACGCGCGCCTACTGGAAGGTGGTCGATCAATGCTATCTGTGCGACCTCTGCTACATGACCAAATGCCCTTACGTGCCGCCGCATCCGTGGAACCTCGACTTCCCGCACACGATGCTGCGCGCCAAGGCCATCAAGTTCAAAAAAGGCGAGGTCAAGCTCGGCGAACGCTTTCTCGCCTCGACTGACGTGCACGGTCAATTTGCCGGCATTCCAATCGTGGTGCAGACGGTCAACGCGGTGAATCGCACCAAAGTCGCACGCAAACTCATGGACAAGACGCTCGGCGTGCATCCCGATGCGTGGATGCCCGAACTGGCAACGAAGCGTTTCCGCCAGAGTGCCGACCGCAGGGGCAGCGCCACGGAGGTGAAAAACGGTGAGCGCACTCCGGGCAAGGTCGCGATCTACTCGACCTGTTACATCAACTACAACGAGCCGGGCATCGGCCACGATCTGATCAAGCTGCTACAGCACAATGAAATTCCCTACGAGATCGTCGAGAAAGAAAGCTGCTGTGGCATGCCCAAGTTCGAACTCGGCGATCTCGAATCGGTGGCGAAACACAAGGAAGCCAATATACCGGTGCTCGCGCGATACGCGCGCGAGGGTTGGGCGATCCTCAGTGCGGTGCCGTCCTGCACGTTGATGTTCAAGCAAGAGTTGCCGCTGATGTATCCGGAGTGCGGCGACACGCAGGCGGTAAAGGAAGCGATGTACGACCCTTTCGAGTATTTCATCGCGCGCAACAAGGACGGCCTGCTGAAAACCGATTTCAACCAGGCGCTGGGCAAGGTGAGTTACCACATTCCCTGTCATGGCCGTGTGCAGAACATCGGTCGCAAAACCGAAGAGATGTTCCGCCTGATCGGCAAGACGGTGGAAGTGAAACTCAACACCGTCGAACGCTGCTCCGGCCATGCAGGCACCTATGGCGTGAAGACGCCGACGCATCCCGTCGCGATGAAAATCGGCAAGCCGGTCTTCCGCGCGATGGGCAAGGACCAACCCGACTACATCAGTTCCGATTGCGCGCTGGCCGGTCACCACATCGCGCAGGGCATGGAACAGAATGACTTGCCGGCGGCAAAACTGGAACACCCGCTCAGCCTTGTGCGGCGGGCCTACGGACTGTGAAGGAGAACACAATGGCCCACATCACACCCGACAGCCTCCTGACGCTCGAGGCGTACTCGAAAATCCGCAAGAGCAACCGGCCGCAGGCAATTGCGCATCGCTGGCTGCGCACCGTGCATCTGGGCGAGCACGTCAGCGTGCAATTCGAGGACGAGCAGACCATTCGCCGGCAGATTCAGGAAATGCTGCATATCGAAAAGATCTTCGAGCAGGAAGGCATTCAGGGCGAGATCGATGCCTACGCGCCGCTCGTACCGGACGGCAGCAACTGGAAGGCGACGATGCTGATCGAATACCCGGACGTCGAGCAGCGCAAGCGCGAGCTGGCACGGCTGATCGGCATCGAAGATCGTATGTACGTGGAAGTGGCGGGGCATCCGCGCGTTTATGCGATCGCCGACGAAGATCTCGAGCGGGAGAACGACGAGAAAACATCGTCGGTGCACTTTCTACGCTTTGAATTCCCGCCGGCCATGAGCGATGCGATCCGTTCAGGCGCAGTGGTGAAGCTCGGCTGCGATCATCCCAACTACTCAACCGACACCACCATCGCAGCGGAAAAACTCGCCAGCCTCGCCGGCGATCTGCGTTAACGCCCGCCCGGCCCTCGCGCCGATCCCGACCGTCGATCATTCGGCGATCGAGCGGCGGTCGGTGTGGCCGAGGTCTTTCCCTGGCGCAACCGCATCGCGCACGATCTGCTTCAACTCGACGATATCGGGAAAGCGGCCCTGCGCTTTGCGTGACCACAGCAGCCGATCCGCGACGCGCACTTCAAAAACACCGCCTGTTCCAGGACAAAGCGTCACGCCGCCCAATTCTTCTTCGAAGGTCGTGAGCAGTTCCTGCGCCATCCACGCCGCGCGCATCAGCCAACGGCATTGGGTGCAGTAGCGAATCTCCACGATCGGCTTCACGTTCGCTCCTAGCTTCTAACTTTATGTCGCAATGCACGCGATGCAGCCACCGTTGTTCGGGACAACGATGCGGGCACGCGCGTTGCGAGTGGAGGAACGTACGCCATGAAAATAGCGCAAGTTTCTCCCCTCATCGAAAGCGTCCCGCCCAAACTTTATGGCGGCACGGAACGCGTCGTATCGTATCTCACTGAAGAACTGGTACGCGCGGGACATGCGGTCACCTTGTTTGCGACGGCAGACTCGTGCACGTCGGCCACGCTGGTGCCATGCGCACCGACAGCGCTGCGCCTTGATTCGCGTGTCCGCGATCCGATGCCGCATCATTTGCTGCAACTCGAACGCGTGCGGCAGCGGGCACATGAGTTCGACGTGCTGCATTTCCATGTCGACTGTTTGCATATTCCGCTGTTTCGCCATCTCACGCACAAATGCGTGACGACCGTGCACGGTCGACTCGATCTTACCGATTTGCAACCGTTCTATGACGAATTCAGCGAAACGCCGCTGGTATCCATCTCCAATGCGCAGCGCATTCCATTGCCTCGGGTGAATTGGCTCGGCACCGTGTATCACGGCCTGAGGCAGGAGATTTGCCGCTTCAATCCTCATCCGCGCGACGACTACTACGCTTTTCTCGGACGCATCTCGCCGGAAAAAGGGGTGGAGCGTGCGATCGAAATCGCGCAGCGCGCTCGCGTACCGCTACGCATTGCCGCAAAGGTGGACCGAGCGGACGAGCGCTACTTCCACGAACGGATCAGGCCGTTATTGGGCGGACCGATGGTCGAGTTCATCGGAGAAATCGACGAACATCAAAAACCGGATTTTCTCGGCAATGCGCGCGCGCTGCTGTTTCCCATCGACTGGCCCGAGCCATTCGGTCTGGTGATGATTGAAGCAATGTCATGCGGCACACCCATCATCGCGTGGCCGTGCGGTTCGGTACCGGAGATCATTGATCATGGCGTGTCCGGTTTCCTCGTCCATTCGATCGACGAAGCCGTGATCGCGACGCGGCACATCCATCACCTCGATCGCCACCGCGTACGAGCACAGTTCGATCGCCGTTTCACCGCCGCACGCATGGCGCACGATTACGTCGCGGTTTACGAGCGTCTCCTGAGCGAACCCAGCGTCCGCGATCGCGCGACGATTGCGCGCGTGGCCTGACCCGATGGTCTTGCCCGAACGCGCCGACATCGACGAACACACTGGACCGGTACTGGTACCGGGTGTCGTTTCGCTGGTCGAGACGCAGCGCCGCACACTCAAGCACGGCGACACCTACGCCTTGTTCGACACGTACGGCGATATCCAACCCGGCGAGGCCAGCCCGGCCGGCGTGTTTCATCAGGACACACGTTTTCTGTCGGACCTGCGCTTCACCATCGAGGGGCGCATTCCGCTCATGCTTAGTTCGACCGTTCAACGCAACAACATCGTGCTGAGCGTCGATCTCACCAACCCGGACGTATATGTCGGCGACCGCTTGGTGCTGCAAAAAGACTCGTTCCACATCCTGCGCTCGAAATTCCTATGGCAAGGCGGCTGCCACGAGCTGTTCGTCGTCACCAGTTACATCGATCGGCCCGAACGACTTCACATGTCGCTCAGCTTCGAAGCGGATTTCGCCGACATGTTCGAAGTCCGCGGCTATCGGCGTTCGCAGCGCGGCGCCGTCACGGCGACGGTGGAAGACGAGCGGATCGTGTGTTTCGCCTATGCCGGACTGGATGGCATTGATCGGCGCGCGCGCCTGTGCTTCGACGCCACGCCGGCACGACTCGGCACGCGCCGCGCAGAGTTCGAACTCGATCTTGCGCCGCGCGAACGAGAATCCTTCGGCCTCACCCTGCAATGTCTGGCCGACAAGGCGCCCCCGGCCGACGATCCGCGCTTTTATACGGCATTGCGCGCAGCGCGACGCGCACACTTCAATGCGCAATCGCGCGCCGCCACGATCGAAACCTCGAACGGTCTGGTCAACGAAATCCTGTCGCGTTCCGCCGCCGACCTCACCATGCTGCTCACCGACACGCCGCAAGGACCGTACCCCTACGCCGGCGTGCCGTGGTTCTCCACCGCGTTCGGGCGCGACGGCATCATCACCGCCATCGAAGTGCTGTGGCTCGATCCTTCCATCGCGCGCGGCGTATTGCGCTATCTCGCCGCCATGCAGGCGACTGAAACCGATCCGCAGTCGGATGCGGAACCCGGCAAGATTTTGCATGAGACGCGCCAGTGCGAACTTGCACGCCTCGGCGAAGTCCCCTTCCGTCGCTATTACGGCTCGGTCGATTCGACGCCGTTGTTCGTCGCGCTCGCGGGCCTGTATTGGCAGCGTACGCGCGACCAGCAGACGATCGAGGCGATCTGGCCGAACATCAAGGCCGCGCTCGCCTGGATCGATCGCTACGGCGACACGGACGACGACGGCTTCATCGAGTACGGCCGCAAGCGCGAAACCGGACTGCGCAACCAGGGCTGGAAGGACGCGGATGATTCGGTCTTTCATGCCAACGGCGAACTTGCACAATCGCCCATCGCGCTGTGCGAAGTGCAGGGTTACGTCTATCTCGCCAAGCAACAGGCCGCGCGCATCGCCCGCGATTTGGGCGAGCCGGACTTCGCCATCGAACTGGAGCGTGAGGCCGATGCGCTGCGCAAGCACTTCGACGAATCCTACTGGTGCGAGGAAATCCAGAGCTACGCCATCGCGCTCGACGGCGACAAACAGCGCTGCTGCGTGCGCACCTCCAACGCCGGGCAGACGCTGTTCAGCGGCATCGCCTGGCGCGAACGCGCGGCCGTTATCGCGGATGGACTTTTCGCGCGCGATTTCTACAGCGGCTGGGGCATCCGCACGGTGAGTGCGCACGAAGGCCGATACAACCCGACCTCGTATCACAACGGTTCCATCTGGCCGCACGACAACGCCATGATCGCGCTCGGCCTCGCACGCTATGGATTCAAAGCGCAGGTGTTGCAGTTGACCGAAGCGATATTCGAAACCGCCGCGCAAATGGAATTGCGCCGGCTGCCGGAATTGTTCTGCGGTTTCCCGCGCCGACGCGACAAGGGACCGACGCTCTATCCGGTGGCCTGCACGCCGCAGGCCTGGGCAGCCTGCGCGCCGTATGCGTTGTTGCAGGCGTGCCTGGGGCTGGAGCTCGATGCATTCGAATCGGTGGTGCGCCTGCGCCGCCCGCATCTGCCCGCATCGATCGAATGGATGATTGTCCGCCGCCTGCAGGTGGGCAACAGTCGTCTGGACGTGCTGCTGCGTCGTGCGGACTCGGGCGTCTCGGTCAGTCTGCTCGACCGTGAAGGGGAGGCCGAAGTACTGGTTACGCTTTAGGGAATATTTGATTAAGTACCGAGAAGGGGCGGGCGTGAGGGCAAAGCAATCAATCGCTCAAGCAACAAGTGCTCGCGATGACTTCAATCAATCAAGCTTTATCAGAGCCTCCCTAGCAAAAGCAGCACTGATGTTTTTTCAGCGAGGAAGTCCGTCATGCCAACGACCTGGGTAATCGCCGCCGACGCCAGCCGCGCGCGCGTTTTCAGAATGCTGGACCGCAATCAGGGGATTGAAGAAATCAGCGATTTCGTCCACCAGGAAAGTCGCGCCAAGGATCGCGATCTCATCACCGACGCGCGAGGTGGTTACTTCGGCGGCGAATTGGGAATGGGCCATTCGGCGCCATCGCGTACCGATCCGGCCGAATACGAGGCCGACCGCTTCAGCAAGAAGCTGAGCGAGTACGTGGAGAAGGCGCGCACCCAGCACGAGTTCGATCATCTCTGTCTAATCGCGCCGCCGAAATTTCTCGGCATGATGCGGCAGAATCTCAGCAAGGAAGTGCAGCGGCTGGTCAACAAGGAAATTCCCAAGGACATTTCCTGGTTCAACCCGCGCGACATCGAAACCTACATCAAGGGCACCAACGAACGGCCTGCATAGCGCGGCTCAGGCGATTTGGCCGGCGACATAACCGGACGCCCAGGCCCACTGAAAATTGAAGCCGCCGAGATGCCCGGTGACGTCGACCACTTCGCCGATGAAATAAAGTCCGGGCACCGTCTTCGCCGCCATGGTTTTGGAGGACAGTCCGTCCGTATCCACGCCACCCAGCGTGACTTCCGCCTTGGCGTAACCGGTCGTTCCCGTCGGCTTGATCTGCCAGTCGTGCACACGCGCCGCGAGCGCACGCAGCGCGACGTCGTTCATCTGATCGATGGGCCTCGTCATCTCCATCGCCTCGCACCATTGCCGGGCGAAGCGTTGCGGCCAATGCGCAGCAAACAGCGTGGCCGGCAAAGCGCGGCTGCGTCGATGTTCGAACAGCAGCTGCTCGGCCGACTGGTCCGGCAGCAGATCGATGTGCAGCGCGCTGCCCGGGGCCCAATAGGACGATATTTGCAGAATCGCCGGACCGGAAAGTCCGCGGTGCGTGAACAGCAGGTTTTCGCGGAATCGTCCGTCGTTGCAATGCACAGCCACATCGAGCGACACGCCGGCCAGATCGCCGTATGCCTGCATTTCATTCGCATCGAAAGCGAGCGGCACCAATGCGGCGCGTGGCGGCACGATCGACAGGCCGAACTGTTCGGCAACCTTGTAACCGAACGGCGATGCGCCGATTTTCGGCACCGACAAGCCGCCGGTTGCGATCACCAGTGCATTGCAATCAAAGGCACCTGCATCGGTGGTGATGTGAAAACCGTCTGTCGTGCGTTCGATCCCCATCACTGCGCAAGGCATGC
This sequence comes from Burkholderiales bacterium, assembly GCA_036566325.1. GTDB lineage: Bacteria > Pseudomonadota > Gammaproteobacteria > Burkholderiales > SG8-39 > ZC4RG42. Next base: position 9,548 of record DATCWO010000144.1, read on the forward strand.
GCCATTGCACTTTGCCGGCCTTGCACTCGGCCCGCAGCATGTCGATGATCTGCTCGCTGCTGTCGTCGCAAAACAGTTGGCCGAGTTTCTTCTCGTGATAGGCAATGCGATATCGCTCGACCAGCGCAATGAAATCGCGCGGCGTGTAGCGCGCCAGCGCGGAACGGCAGAAGCTCGGATTGCGCGAAAGAAAATTCTCGGGTTTGCAATGCAAATTGGTGAAGTTGCAGCGCCCGCCGCCCGAGATGCGAATCTTCTCGCCAAGTTTCTGCGCATGGTCGATCAACAACACGCGCCTGCCGCGCTGCCCCGCTGTCGCGGCGCACATCATGCCGGCGGCGCCGGCACCGATGACGATGACGTCGAAGAACATCAGCCGGGAGCAGTGAGCGAAGAGCAGCGAGCTAAATCTAAAACCGTTCGCGGCCTTTCGCTCTCAGCTCTCAGCTCTCGTCTCTCCGCTGTAGGCCTCACGCCGTTCCCCCGACCGTGAGTCCGTCGATGCGCAACGTCGGCTGCCCAACGCCGACCGGCACGCTCTGGCCTTCCTTACCGCAGGTGCCGATGCCGCTGTCCAGCGCCATGTCGTTGCCGATCATGGAGATCCGCGTCAATACGTCGGGCCCATTGCCGATCAGCGTTGCCCCCCGTACCGGATAGGTCACCTTGCCGCCCTCGATCATGTACGCCTCGGAGGCGGCGAAAACGAACTTGCCGCTGGTGATGTCGACCTGACCGCCGGCGAAGTTCACCGCATACAGGCCGCGATCGACCGACGCGATGATCTCATCCGGATTCCGGTCGCCGTTGAGCATGTAGGTGTTGGTCATGCGCGGCATCACGGTATGCGCATAGGATTCGCGCCGACCGTTACCGGTCACCGGTTGCTTCATCAGACGCGCGTTGAGGCTGTCCTGCATGTAGCCGCGCAGAATGCCGTCCTCGATCAGCGTCGTGCACTGCGTAGGATTGCCTTCGTCGTCGATGTTGAGCGAACCGCGACGGCCCGCCAGGGTGCCGTCGTCGACCACCGTCACGCCGGGCGAGGCGACGCGCTGACCGATGCGACCGGCGAAAGCGGAAGAGCCCTTGCGGTTGAAATCACCTTCGAGGCCGTGGCCAATCGCTTCGTGCAACAGAATGCCGGGCCAGCCCGGGCCGAGCACCACTGTCATCGTCCCGGCGGGCGCAGGACGCGAATCGAGATTGACGAGCGCCTGATCGACCGCGCGCTTGGCATAATCTTCGAGTACATCTTCAGTGAAATGGCGATAGTCGACGCGACCGCCGCCACCCGCGTGACCCTGCTCGCGCCGGCCATTCTGCTCGGCGATCACCTGCACCGACAAACGCACCAGCGGGCGCACATCGGCGGCCATCATGCCGTCGCTGCGCGCAACGAGCACGACTTCATACACCGCACCGAGGCTCGCCATCACCTGCGTGATGCGCGGATCCAGCGCGCGGCAAAGGCGTTCGAGCCGTTCGAGCAGTTTCACTTTTTCGGTATCGGCCAGTGAGCCGAGCGGATCGATCGCCGGATACAGCGCCAGACCGTGGCCGGAACGCACCGCCGGCAGTTTGCCCTTGCGGCCGGCGCGCGCGATGGCACGCGTCGCGTTGGCCGCATCTTCCAGCGCAGGCAGGCTGATTTCGTCGGAATACGCGAACGCGGTCTTTTCGCCGCTGATCGCACGCACCCCCACGCCCTGATCGATATTGAAGCTGCCGGATTTGACGATGCCCTCTTCCAGACTCCAGCCTTCGCTGCGCAGATACTGGAAATACAGGTCGGCGTAATCGACCTTGTGCTGCATCAGCGAGCCGAACACGCGCGCAAGCTTGCCTTCTTCCAGATCGTAGGGCGCAAGCAGCGTTTGCGTTGCGGCGCGTAGCACTTCGGTATCGGTATGCATGAGGTGAATGGTTCCGTTGAATACAGTGAAACGGCAGACGTCGGCGACGTCTACAGCACGCGATGCTCCAGCGCGGGCAGGCTTGCGCGCACACTGGCCTGGTAGTTCGGGTCGATATTGGCGATTACAACACCGGGGCCTTGCGCACGCTCAGCGAGGATTTTGCCCCATGGATCGACGATCATCGTGTGGCCATGCGTACGGCGGCCGTTCGGATGCGTGCCGCCCTGCGCCGGCGCGATGACATAAGCAAGATTTTCCACCGCGCGGGCACGCACCAGTATTTCCCAATGGGCAAGCCCGGTGGTCGCCGTGAACGCCGATGGAATGGTGATCAGATCGACCGGCGCGAGCGCGCGATACAGCTCCGGAAAACGGATGTCGTAACACACCGAAAGCGCCAGCCGACCGAAGGGCGTATCCACGGCAGTGGGCTCATCGCCCGCTTCGATGGTGGCCGCCTCGCGATAACGCTCGCGTTCATTTTCATAACCGAACAGATGAATCTTGTCGTAGCGCGCGACGCGATGACCGTCATCGTCGTACACCATGCAACTGTTGCGCACGCGCACGGGATCGTTGCAGCGTATCGGCACCGTGCCGCCGACGATCCAGACCTTGTGGCGCGCCGACACCCGGGCCAGAAAATTCTGTGCGACACCGTCGCCATCCTGTTCGCACGCCCGCACCTTGTCGGTTTCGGCTCCCATCAGACAAAAATACTCGGGCAATGCGACCAGCCTTGCGCCCTGCTGTGCGGCCTCGGCAACCAGTTGTTCGGCCATCGCCAGATTCGCCTCGATGTCAGGCTCGCTCACCATCTGGATGGCCGCGACCTTGAACGATGCCTTGTGCATGCTGCCGGTCATCATTGGCTACTCGTCATTGCGCTTCGTTTTCTTTGCCTGCTTGCGTCGCCGGCGCTCGGTCGGCACGCGGCTCACTCAATTTTTCCACTTGCGGATCATCCCAGCTACCGGTCACTGCGTACTCATACGCCAGCATGCGCCCGAGCGGATCTTTCAGCAGTCGCTGCGCGATCCAGGCGCCCACGCCGACCACCGGATTGAGCAGCGCAAGTCCGGCAGCAGCGGCAACGCTATCACCCACTGTCGGCACGACGCGCACATGCAGATTCTGCGTTTCCTTGGCGAGATCCGCCGCGCCGGTGATCACGACGGTCGCCGACGTACCGACCATGCCCAGATCGCCGGTCGTCATCACGCCGCGTGCAATCTTCGCGGTACCGTCGATGCGATCGAACGCAAAACCCTCGCCGAATACGTCCTTGAAGTCGAGCGTAATGCGGCGCGGCAGCGATTGCAGACTGAGCACGCCGAGCAGGCGACCGACGCCCGGTTTCAATTTGACGAACTGGCCGTCTTCGGCGCGCATTTGCAGCGCACCCGACAGACTGCCGTAATCCAGATCCGTGGGCGGCCCGTTCCAACTCACGCGCCCGGTCAATTCGCCTTTGCCGCCGCGCACGGCATCACCGTACCCGACCTGGGCAAGGTAGGCGCCGATGTCCTGCGTCTTGACGCTGATATCGAGTTCGGTGCGTTCCGCTCCTGTCCGCGCAGGCACCCATAAGCCGCTGGCGGAGGCCGAACCGCTGGCGGTGTTAAGTGCCGCGTGATCGATGCGCCAGCCGCCTTTTTCATTGAACGCTTGCAATTCGAGGCGACCCAGTTCGCGTCCATCGAGCACATAACGATCGGCGACGATGTCGAGCGCCGGCAGATCCTTGAAATTGTCGCTCGATTGGATCGCCGCGTTTTCGACCATTTCAGGGTGATGCAGATGACTCAGCCGAGCCTTGATGACGCCGTTGCCCTTGGGCAGCCACGACACTTCGCCGGCCAGCTCGCGCGCCGTGACATCGGCACGCCAGACCTGGCCGCGCAACTGCGCGCGCAACGAAACATCGTGCACCACGCGCCCCGCGCCGGTCAGTCTGTCGGTGCGCAGACTCAGTGCGCCGAGCGGCGGCATACTGCTGCGGCCCGCGCCTGTATCGCCGCCAAAGGGCGCGAACGTATCGACACTAAGGCTCGGCACATTGACCGCGACCGCAATGAACGCCCCTTCCGGTTTCGGCACCGGCACGTCGCCAATCGCCACGCCGGCGCGATCCAGCACCATGCGGTTGCCGTCCTTGCGCAAGCTGCCCTGCACATTCAGCAGCGCCGCCAGCGTTGCACTCAAACGTAGACGAGTGTCGCTCTCGGATACGCGTTCGATCCGCAGCGGCCAGTTTTCAGTCGCACGCTTGGCGAACGGCGGTGGCAAATCGATGCTCACACCCTGCAGATTCGATTCGAACACGGCGCTGGTCTGCCGATCGCGCATCTTGAAGGTGGCGCGATAGCGCGCCACGCCTTTGACCCGATCGGTCCGCGGCAGGCTTGCCGTGCGCATCAACCCGGCCGCATCGGCGCTACCGGTCGCGGTCACCACGACGGCGCCTTGCTGGTTCTCGACGCGCACATTCAACGGCCCATTCAGATATTGCGCGCTGATGCCCGGGCTTGACGCGCCCTGTTCGGTGAAATCGATGCGCCCCTTCACCTGTGTCATGGGCGGATCGCCCGCGGCCATGACGATGCTGTTGCCATCGAACTGATAGTGTCCGGCGACCTTCGCTTCATCGAGCGCGTGCAAGGGAAGATCGAGCGCGAGATCCAGTTCTCCGGGGCCTGCCGCACTCCAGCCGTCGGTTAGGCCGCCGATGAAGCCCCGCACCGGACTGCGCGCGATGAATTTGAGAAATTCATTGCTGGGTCCGCGCGCCTTGCCTTCGACCCGCAACACCGCATGATCTTTATAGACGTCGGCGAAACGCGCCTGTACGTCGTTCAACTGCGCGCCCAGCGACGTGGCGCGCTGCGCCTTGATCACGAGCGCCGGTCCATCGAACGCGATGTCGCCCGTGATGCCTTCGATCGACGGCCACTCGTCGTCGTAGCGAAGTTGCACGCCGGCGAGTTTGGCGCTGACCTTGAACTCGCCTTTTTTCGGATCGCGATAGGGAAAGTCGTCCAGATCCCCGCGTAAGCGAAAACGGACATCGCTGGCGCTGCCTTGCAAAATGCCGCGCTGCAACCAGTGCGCCACTTCCGTCGGCAAATGCGGGATGTACTTGTAAACGGCGACGCCACGTGCGCGCGATGCGCGTGCGGTGAGATCAACGATGTTCGCGCCGGCGGCGGTGGCGCGCACGCTGCCGGACACCGAACCGCTTGCGTCCGCATTCTCGAACAGCAAATCCTCAATCCGCACATCGAGATCGTGATCCCGCACCGTCCAGTTCACCCGTCCGGCAAGCTTGTCCAGCTCATGCTGCGCCTCGACAAACACGCCGGGATAATGAATGCCGACCTTGCGGCCTTCGGCCTTGACGCGTCCCGACTTCTCGTTGATGTCGAATTCGCCGTTCAGATGATCGAAGCCCGGGATATCGCCATATGGCGCGATGCCGAGTTGGGCGAAACGGGCTTTGGCGGCATATTGGAGCGGCGCTTCGAGCGCACCGCTCCAATTGAATCTGACGTCGTGTAGCACGCCTTGCGGCGACAGTGTCTTGATCAGCGCGCGAAAACGCTCGGGCAGGAGGAAGTGTTCACTGAGCCGCGCCAGCGGCTTGAGTTCGACTGCTTTCACGGTGAACGTGCCCTGCGCCGCCTCGTCCGCCTCGCCGGGTTGCCAACGCGCGGTGAAATCCGCCGGACGCAAGGCCTCGCCCGCCGCGCTGCGCATGACCAGGTTGCGGCCATAGGCCTCATAAGCGGGGCGGGCATTGCCCAAACCCAGCAACGCCAGCGTGCTCTGCGTTTGCTTGGCGCCCACTTCACCCTGCAGCACGGCCAGGTGCAATTCCGGCAGTTGCGGCGCCATGCGCAATGCCACGTCTGCAAACGCAACTTGCGCGCGCGCTTCCGCGACCTGACGCTGCGTCAGCGTCAGCCACAAGCGCAGCGCACCGCGCCCGCCATGCAGATCGACGGGATAATCCACCCACTGCCGCCAAACGCTCAGATCCAGCGCATCGATACCGGCGTACAGGCGGCCGTTCCAGTCGCGCAACTGCACGAAGGTCCGCCCGCTGACCTGCCCGCGCACATCGAGCGCATGGCCGTATTCGGCCGGTGGCGCAGCGCGCAGGGCGAAATTGTGCGTATTGCCGCTGTTGCGAATCAGCACGTTCAATTCGCGCAGGCGCAGCGGCGGCGCGTTGCGCTGTTCGTCGCGCCACTCGATGCTGCCGTCGCGAACGTGAATTTCGCCCTGACGCAATATCCAGTCGGCCGGACTGGTCGCCGATTGCGGTCCCGGCCCAAGTTCCATTCCCGCCACATACAGCCGCCCATCCGCTGCACGCCGAATATCGAGATCGGCCCGATCGATCACTAGCGTGCGCAGGCGCAACTCGCGCGCAAGCAAAGAACGCCACGCGATGACCCCGCGTACGCTGGGCAACTGCAGCGCCGGACGATCGTCACGGTCATGCACCGTGACGCCGCGCAATTCGATCCAGGGATGGAAGCCATGCCAGTCGGCGGTCAGGGCGTCGATGGTGACGCGCTGACCCAGCGCATCGGAGGCCATCTGGGCGAACTGATCGCGATAATCCGGCAGCTTGGGGAGCGCCCAATAACGCGCCGCCAGCAAACTCAGCGCGACGATGAAGTACAGACCGATGAGCGCCCAGCCGACGCGCCGCAGCCAGCGCAGCCACGCCCGTTCGCGCGGCGCGAGTTGGCGTTCGAGTTCGAGACTGTCGGCTTCGCTAGACAAGGTGGGGTGCAACCGGGCGTACGAGGACAATCGCTGCACGCACACGCGGCACGCTCGCGCCAACCCGGCAACACTTGAATCGGGCAGCGGCCGGAGTGCCGATCAAGGTCGCATCCCGCGAATGCGTTTCGCAGGTCGACACAAGGCGTGGTTCGATGTTTGTCCTCACTTGTTGAAATGCGCGCCTGGCGCTCACGCCTCGCTACACCGGGGGCATTCCGCCCGCTTACAATGCTCCGAACGCGAATCCGGTTACGACTGACTCGCGCATGTCGCGATCGCGCTCCGCATTTCCGGCTGCGCGATGGCGCCCCTTAACCCCGGCGATTCTATACCGCCGCGCCTGCTTTCCCGCCCATGACGATTGCATCGACATCCGCTCCCTCGCCCGCCGCCGCGGCACTGCGCGAGGCCTTGCGGCATTCACGTTATGCCCAGCGACTGCTTGCCGCGCGGCCTCGCTACGCGGACGAACTCGAACAGGGCGCAGGCGTCGGTTGGAGTGCGGAAGCGATGCAAGCGTTCCTTGCGCAGGCGGAAACGGACCGTCCCGGCGACAATTCCGAGGAGACGCTGGCCGCAGCCCTGCGCGAGTTGCGTGCGCGGGTCATGCTGCGCGTGGCGGCACGCGACCTGGCCGGCCTCGCCTCGCTCGCGGAAGTGACCGCCACCATGAGCGCGCTGGCCGAAACGGCCCTTGCTCGAACCCTGGCGTTCCATCACGCCCAACTGATCAACGATCACGGGCGCCCGATGGCAAGCGGTGTCGAGCAGCGTTTGCTGATCGTCGGCATGGGCAAGCTTGGCGGCCGCGAACTGAACGTCTCCTCCGATATCGACCTGATCTTCCTCTATCCCGAGGACGGCGAAACCGATGGCACGCGTTCGCTCACGAATCAGGAGTTTTTCGTCCGCCTCGGACAACGGGTGATCCGCACGCTCAACGACACGACCGCCGAAGGACAGGTGTTTCGCGTGGACATGCGCCTGCGGCCGTGGGGCGACTCCGGTCCGCTGGCAACCAGCTTCGATACGCTGGAGCAGTATTTCGTCGCGCACGGCCGGGAATGGGAACGCTACGCCTGGATCAAGGCGCGCGTCGCGGCGGGCGGCGATGACGCGTCCATCGCAGCGCTCGATCAACTCGCGCGGCCCTTCATTTTCCGCAAGTATCTGGACTACGGCACCATTGCCGCGGTGCGCGCGCTGCACGGACAGATCCGCCGCGAAGTGATGCGCCGCGATCTGGGCGACAACATCAAGCTCGGTCCCGGCGGCATCCGCGAAATCGAATTCATCGCCCAGGCTTTCCAGCTCATCCGCGGCGGGCGCGACTCTGCGCTGCGCGAGCGCCCGACGCTCAAGATCCTGCAGGAACTCGGCGTCAAACGCGTACTCGACGCGCCAACGGTGGCGCAATTGTCCGCCGCCTACACCTTTCTGCGCCGACTCGAACATCGACTGCAGTATCTGGACGATGCGCAGACGCACCGGCTGCCGACCACGGACGAAGATCGCGCGTTGATCGCGTCAAGCATGAGTTATCCGGACTGGTCGACGTTCTGCGCCGAGCTTGAGGCGCATCGCGCCGCCGTGACGCATCAGTTCGAAGGCGTATTCGCCGATACCGACGAGGAAAAAAGCAGCTTCGAGCCGATCTGGAGCGGCCTTCTGTCGGCCAGCGAGGCGGCGGTGCAGTTGTCGCACTACGGCTTTCAGGATTGCAATGGTGTCGTCAACCGGCTGCTCGCTTTTCGCGCCAGCACCCGTTATCGATCCCTGCCGGCGACCAGCCAGGCGCGTGTCGATGCACTCATTCCACGGGTGCTTGAAGCGGCATCGCGCGCGGCGGCGCCAGATGCCGCGCTGGCGCGCTGCATCGATTTCATCGAAATCATCAGCCGACGCGCGGCCTATCTCGCCCTGCTGCAGGAAAGTCCGCAGGCGCTTGCACGCGTGGCGGAACTGCTGTCTTCGTCGACCTGGGCGGCGACCTATCTCACCCGCCACCCGATGCTGCTGGACGAATTGCTCGATGTCCGCCAGTTGCACATGCCGCCCGACTGGAGCGATTTCCTCCTTACGTTGCGACGCGAAATGGCGGCCAACCAAGGCGATACCGAACGCCAGATGGATCTGATGCGCGAACTCCATCATGCGCAGATCTTTCGCCTGCTGGCGCAGGACCTGGCCGGGCTGTTGTCGGTCGAGCGTCTCGCCGATCATCTTTCCATCGCTGCCGACCTGGTGCTCGCGGTCACGGTGGAGGAATGCTGGAAGCTGGTGCGCACGCGCCATCGCGACGTGCCGCGCATCGCGGTGATCGGCTACGGCAAGCTTGGCGGGAAGGAACTGGGCTATGCCTCGGATCTCGATCTGGTCTACGTCTATGACGACGACCATGAGGCGGCGGGAGAGAACTACGCACGCCTGGTGCAGCGCATCAATACCTGGCTGGCCAGCCATACCCCCGCCGGCATGCTGTTCGATACCGATTTACGCCTGCGCCCCAATGGCGAAGCGGGCCTGCTCGCCAATTCCATGGCGGCGTTTCGCCAGTACCAGACCGAGTCCGCTTGGGCGTGGGAGCACCAGGCACTCACCCGGGCGCGTTTCTGTGCCGGCGATGCGGCGCTCGGTGCGCTGTTCGAGGCGCTGCGGCGTGACATCCTCACCGCGCCGCTCGATGCCACCGCACTGCGCACCGACGTGCTCGCCATGCGCACAAAAATGGCCAACGGCCACCCGAACCGCTCGAACCTGTTCGATCTCAAGCATGATCGCGGCGGCATGGTGGACATCGAATTCATCGTGCAATACCTCGTGCTGGCGCACGCCCCGCAACATTACGAACTCACCGGCAACCTGGGCAATATCGCGCTGTTGCACATGGCCGGCGGCTTGCGACTGATCCCCAATGGACTCGCGTCCGCCGTCGCCGATGCGTATCGCGAATACCGTCGCCTGCAACACAAATTGCGTCTCAACGGCGCGGAGTACGCGCGAGTGCCGGCCGGAACGGTGGCCGGCTATATCGAAGCGACCACTTCGCTGTGGCAAACCGTGTTCGAAAAAGACTGAGCCGCGCCGCAGCCGGTGCGTCGACGCCGACGTCTAATACCTCACCCTGGATTCCCCCGACGCTGGGGGTCGCTACGCTTTTTCGCTAGAATGCCCGCTTTGCTTGAGCACGGCCGGCGCTGCGCATAATGTGCCCGGGGCCCGCTCTACACTCCGGAGAACACAGAAATGTCCATGGCCGACCGCGACGGTTGGATCTGGTACGACGGCAAGCTCGTGCCCTGGCGTGATGCCACGACCCACGTCCTCACCCATTCGCTGCATTACGGGCTCGCCGTATTCGAAGGCGTGCGCGCCTACAACAC
>DATCWO010000063.1:0-2213 GCA_036566325.1 Burkholderiales bacterium
ATGACCGCCGGTATAGGGAGACTTCTCGTCGATGGCCGAGTTGATAAGGCCGATGAACGATTCGAACAGCTTTTCGAGCTGGCTGATGAGTTGCCGGTTGTTGATCGCGATGGCGGCTTGCGACGCCAGCGATTCGACGAGCTGTTGATCGGCTCGCGTGAATTCCACAATTTTTCCGGACGCGGCGTCCATCGCATTGATGAGTTGCAGGACACCGATTACTTCGCCTTCATGGTCGCGCATCGGAACCGTCAGAAACGACTTCGAGCGATAACCCTGCTTCTCATCGAAGTTACGTGTGCCGGTGAAATCGAACCCCTCCTCCGCGTAAGCATCGGCAATGTTGACGGTACTGCCGTGCAGCGCAGCATAGGCCGCGACCATGGAGTTGTTCGGCTGGCCTTCCTTGTACAAGTGGATGGGGTAGAACGGAATGTCGTTACCTGTGGTGCCGCCGAGCGCTACGTTGAGCGAGCCGGTTCGAACGATGGCGAATCTCAGGCACTTGTCCCGCCCATCGCCTTCCACAAGGTAAAGCGTGCCGCCATCCGCATGCGTAATGCTTTGCGCCGCCAGCAGGATTTTTTCCAGCAGCGCATCGAGGTCGCGCTCTCTCGAAAGCGATGCACCGATGTCGTTAAGACGATCGAGGCGCGCGAAAAGATCGTTCGCATCGGCCGTGAGTTGGCGTACTGATGCGTCGGCTGAGTTATCCACCGCCGCGCCTCACGCTGTTACTTGATACAAACGGCACGGACTTGGGCGATATCGGTAATGCCGCCCAGCACCTTTTCGATGCCGTCCATTTTCAGCGTGCGCATCCCTTCATCGAGCGCAGTGGCGACGATCTCAGCGACCCTGGCGTGCTCCTGAATGTGCTTCTTGACGGCGTCGGTACCGACGAGCAATTCATGCAGACCGACCCGCCCCTTGTAGCCTGTGTTGCTGCAGGCATCACATCCGACCTTGCGATAAAGCTTGAACTGGCCGCTCTCGTCTGCGTAATGCTTGGCCCACTCTTTGTAGACCGCTTCGTAGGCATGTTTCGCGTCAGTCTTGAAAGCCGGAGTGTTGAGCAACTCCTGGCAATACTCGGTCAACAGCGCCTTCATTTCTTCTGGTGCCGGCGTGTACGCCTGCTTGCATTTTCCGCACAGGCGTTTCGCAAGACGTTGCGCCAGAATGCCAAGCAAGGCGTCAGCAAAGTTAAACGGGTCCATCCCCATGTCGAGCAAACGAACGATGGATTCCGGCGCGCTGTTGGTGTGCAGCGTGGCAAACACCAGGTGACCTGTCAGCGATGCCTCGATGCCGATGGATGTGGTTTCCTTGTCGCGCATCTCGCCGACCATGATGATGTCCGGATCGGCGCGTAAAAACGCCTTCATCACCGTGGCGAAATCAAGGCCCGCTTTTCTGTTCACCTGAACCTGACGCAGACCCTTCTGCGTGATTTCGACCGGATCCTCCGCAGTCCAGATTTTCGTGTCCGGCGTGTTGAGATGCCCGAGGATCGAATGCAGCGTCGTTGTCTTGCCGGAGCCGGTCGGGCCGCATACGAAAAACAACCCGTAGGGTTTGCTGACAACGTCCTTGAGAATGGGCAGGTTGTGCGGCGTCAGCCCCAGCTTGTCCACCGGAATCGGTTCGCCGGCCGCAAGAATCCGCATGACGATATCTTCGACGCCACCTTGCACCGGAATGGTCGCGACCCGCAGTTCGACATCGAGCGGGCCGAATTTCTTGAATTTGATCTTGCCGTCCTGCGGCTTGCGACGCTCGGAAATATCCAGGTCGCACATGATCTTCAGGCGAGCAACCAGTGCACTCCGATAAGAGGCCGGCACCTCGATGTATGGCACGAGGCTGCCGTCCTTGCGGAAACGGATTTCGGTCTTGGCCCTGCCCGGATAGGACTCGATGTGTATGTCGGAGGCGCCCTGGTGATAGGCGTCGATAATGATTTTGTTGACCAGCTTGACGAGTTCGTTGTCAGCCGCGGCGGAAAGGTCGTCGTTGGCGCCGAACTCATCCGCTTCTTCCATAGTCAGCCCATCGAGCAAGTCGCCGATATCGCCGATATCGGTCTCCATGCCGTAGAACTGGTTCAGCGTGTCGCGAAACTCTTTCTTGGTTGTAACGGCGTAACGAATCTTGTGGCGCGGGAAAACGTGATTGACGATCCGCGAACTCTTGATTTTTTCCGGATCCAG
>DATCWO010000116.1:0-7846 GCA_036566325.1 Burkholderiales bacterium
GCAGGCCGAAACCCATCGTGCCGAGGCCGCCTGAGTTGATCCAGCGACGCGGCTTGTCGAATTTGTAGAACTGCGCGGCCCACATCTGATGCTGGCCGACATCGGAACAGACAAAGGCGTCACCCTTGGTCAGTTCATACAGTTTTTCGACTACGAACTGCGGCTTGATGATGTCGCCGGTGCGGTCGTATCGCAGGCAGTCCTTGCCGCGCCACAGTTCGATTTGCGCCCACCATGCCTTGAGCGCCTTCTCGTCGATCTTCGAGGTCTTGCCTTCGATCAAACCCAGCAGTTCATCGAGTGTCTCGCGCACGTCACCGACGATCGGCACATCCACTTTCACGCGCTTGGAAATGGACGAAGGGTCGATGTCGATATGGACGATCTTGCGCGGCACCTGGCCGAAATGGCTCGGATTGCCGATGACGCGATCGTCGAAGCGCGCGCCGATGGCGATCAGCACGTCGCAGTGCTGCATGGCCATATTCGCCTCGTATGTGCCGTGCATGCCAAGCATGCCGAGGAAATGACGATCGGTTGCGGGAAATCCGCCCAGACCCATCAGGGTATTGGTGCAGGGATAGTCAAGCAGCCTGACCAGCTTGGTCAGTTCATCCGAGGCGTTGGCGAGGATGACGCCGCCACCCGCATAGATGTAAGGGCGCTTCGCTTCAAGAATGAGTTGCGCCGCCTTCTTGACCTGCCCGGGATGACCCTTGACCACCGGGTTGTAGGAGCGCATTTCGATTTTGTCGGGATAGCTGAAGGGGTGCACCATGGTGGTGACGTCCTTCGGGATATCCACCAGCACCGGGCCCGGACGACCGGTCTGCGCAATGTGGAACGCCTTCTTGATGGTCGGCGCGATATCCGCAACGTTCTTGACGAGGAAGTTGTGCTTTACGCACGGGCGTGTGATCCCGACCGTATCGACTTCCTGAAACGCATCGAGACCGATTGCGTGGGTGGGGACCTGGCCACTGATGATTACCATCGGTATCGAATCGAGATACGCGGTGGCGATACCGGTGACGGCATTGGTCAGCCCCGGTCCCGACGTCACCAGCGCAACGCCGACTTTCTTGCTGGCACGCGAGTAGCCGTCGGCGGCGTGCGTGGCACCCTGCTCGTGGCGCACCAGCACGTGCTTGACTGCGTCCTGTTTGAACAGGGCGTCGTAAATGTACAGAACCGCGCCGCCCGGATAGCCGAATACATACTCGACTCCTTCGGCCTCGAGACATTTGATGACGATATCCGCCCCGGTCAGGGCGGGCGCGCGTGGTTCTTTACCGGTGGGCATGCAGAGCGACCTAAGTGCGTTGAATATTCGGCGAAAACCGAGAACAGTAAATGTTGCGAGCTATTTGGTCAAGTTTCGGCGAGGCCACGCGCCATGTATAAAGCACCTTTGCTAAGATCGCCCGCCTCGCCATCCAGCCCTGCGTTTCAATGCTGAACCGCACGGTGCATACGTCGTGAAATCCACTCCATCCATCGCACCCGCGAATCTCAAGCCTGTCGCGATCCGTCCGTCCGTCGCCCGACGTCTGGCCGCCATGGTGTACGAGGCGCTGCTGGTCGCCGCGATTGTCATGGTCGCGGCCTTCCTATTTTACGGGGCGGCGACCGCGAAACTGGAAGGCGCTGTGCGGCTTGCATTTCAGTGCTACCTCGCCGCTGTGCTCGGCCTCTATTTCGTCTGGTGCTGGCGGCGCGGGCAGACCCTGGCGATGAAGGCCTGGAAGTTGCGCCTGGTGCGCGTCGACGGCACGCAACTCTCAATTGCGCATGCGCTGCTGCGGCTTATCCTCGCCGCGATGACCATTGGCGCCGGCGTGCTGGGTGCCGTCATGCTGTGGAAGCAGCCGCATGCGATCCGCGGCTGGTTCGCCCTGGCGGCCGGAATCAGCACCATTGGCTGGGCCTGGATCGATCGCGACGGGCAATTCCTGCATGACCACCTTGCCCGCACCCGACTGGTCCTGATCAAGGCCCAGCGCTGAAAGTTACCTTCGCTCGACCCACCACATCATGCTCATCGCGATGAGCATAAAAATCGCGCTCGGCAATACCGCACTGGCCAACGGCGGCCAGCCTTGCAGCACGCCCAGGTGCGAGAACAGCGTGTTGAGGAAGTGAAACAACACACCCAGCATGATGCCGGCGAACAGTTTCGCCCCCACGCCGCCGGATCGAACCAAGATGTACGCGAATGGCAGGGCCAGTCCCATCATGACCAGCGCGGCGAACGGGTAGACGATTTTTTTCCACAACGCGATTTCATAGCGTTCAGTGCTTTGCCGGTTTTTGGCCAGGTGGCGCGTGTACTGATAGAGGCCCCAAGCCGACATTTTTTCCGGCCGCACCAGCAACACCGCCAGCATGTCGGGCGTTATCACCGTCTCCCAGTCAATGCTGGCAAGCCGCTCGACATGCGCGCCGCCATTGCTGAAGAGGGTGCGCTGCACGTCAGTCAACCGCCAGGTCTTCTCGCCCACATGGGTTCCCGCCGCGGCCTCACTGATCGACTTCAGATGCATGGCGTCGTCGAATTCGTATATCTGTACGCCTTTGAGACTTGAATCAGGCGATACCTCGCGGATGTTGACGAATTTCGAATCGGCGCGCACCCATAGGCCGGTGCGCAATTCCTGCGCAATGGTGCGCCCCAGGCTGTCCAGCCGCAGTTGCTGCGCGGCGCGTTCGGCAACCGGCGCCGCCAGTTCTCCGACCAGAACCGTGGCCACCACGAAGACCATGCCGATGCGCGTCAGCGTCGCCCCGGCCCGCCAGGGCGAAAACCCGGACACGCGCAACACGGTGAATTCCGAGTTGTTGGCAAGATTGGACAAGGCGACCAGCGTCCCGATCAGGACAGCGATGGGAAACAGCTCGTAGACGTGGCCGGGCACCGACAGCAGGACGAAGAGGAACGCCTGCGGCATGCGGTACGTGCCCTTGCCGAGGTTGTCGAGTTCGTTGATGAGGTCGAAGAACGCGAACAGTGCAAGAAAAACGACAAAGGCAAATAGCGTCGCCTTGTAGATTTCCCGACCCAGATAACGCGTGATGATCGTCATCAACGCCGCCGCAGAAAGGCAAAACCCAGACTCATGCGCCAGGCGAACAATAATGCGACGATCGCCAGCGCCGCGGCATGCAGAACCCACCAGCCGATGCCGAAGCTCAATTTGCCTTGCGACACCCACGCCTGCACCACGCCGAGCAGATTGCTGTACATCATGTAGGCAAATACCGCGAACAGCAGATTTATCGATCGACTGGCGCGTGGATTGACGAATGACAGCGGAATCGCCAGCAGCGCGAGATTGATGGCCACGAACGGCAAGCCGATGCGCCAAAGCAATTCCGCCTGCGCCCGGTTGCTCCTGTCCTTCAGCAACTCAAGCGTCGACACCGTCTTGGGCGAGGTGCGGCTGACCTGTTGCTCCGCAGATTGGATGCGCGCGGCATAGCGCTCGAATTCCGTGATGCGATATTCAGGCGTGCCCGGTGTGCCTTCATAGCGACGTCCGTTCAACAAAACTGCGAAGCGATCGCCATTCGGCGCCACTTCCATGTAGCCTTCGTTGCTGACAACCACGCCGGTCTTGCCGTGCTGCTTGCTGGCGATGAACACGTTCTTGACGCGCCCTTCGCCCATGTCCGCGCTTTCGACGAAAAATACTCGTTCGGCATTGGCCGATTCGCGAAATACGCCGGGTGCGATGCGCGATACTTCATCGCGACTTTCGATCTGTCGCCGATACTCGTCCGCACGATCATTGGCCCAGGGCGAGAGCAGCAACGCCATCAACGCGATGACGACGACCAGCGGCGCGGCAAACAACGCGACCGGACGAATCCAGGCCAGCAGCGACACGCCGGATGCGGACCAGATCACCATTTCCGAATCGCGATAGGCGCGCGAAATGGTCATCAGCACGGCGACGAACAAAGTCAGCGCCAGCAGGATCGGCAGGTAGTTAATCGCGGTGAAGCCGATGAGTGCGAACACGGCATCGGTCGGGATGCTGCCGCCGGCGGCGCGACCGAGCATGCGCACCAGTTGGCTTGTGACGACGATGGCGAAAAGCGCGGCGAACACCGCGGCGGCATAGTTGCCGAATTCGCGCAATAGCGAGCGTTGAAATATCACCGGGGAATATCAGCCGTTGCGCGGCTCCGAAAGCGATCCCGAATTCAACCGCGCGCTTTTGACGGGGTCGAAACAATACGGGGATAATCGTTCGCCATTCGACTCGCTTCTTTTATTGAAACGGCAGCACGAACGGAGATGGCCTTGGAATTTAGCACGAAAGTCGCAGAGCCGGACAAGCTCGCTACCGGCGCATTGGTCGTCGGCATTTATGAATCGGGCAAGCTTTCGGCCAGCGCCGAAGCGGTGGATCGCACCGCCAAAGGCCTGATTACCGAACTCATCAAGCGCCGCGACATCGACGGCAAACTGGGCGCAACGCGCGTACTGCTGAAGCCCGCTTCGCTTGCCTGCGAACGACTCATTCTGGTTGGGCTCGGCAAGGAGCAGGATTTTGGCGCCAAGGCATACCGCGACGCCGTCCGCAACGCGGTCAATGCACTGAAGGATACGGGCGCGACCGACGCCCATCTGTATCTGGTCGAACTGCCGGTGCGCGGCTGCGATCTGCGCTGGAGTGCGCGGCAAGCCGTGATCATCGCCGCCGAATCGCTCTATCGCTTCGAAGAATTCAAGAGCAAGAAATCGCCGGCCGCGCGACTGAAGAAACTCATATTCGCGCTGAGCGAGAAATCGGTCGCCAACGCGATCGCCGAAGGCGTCGCCGAAGGTCGTGCGATCGCCGCCGGGATGGAGTTCACTAAAAACCTCGGCAACCGACCCAGCAATCTGTGCACGCCTACGCATCTCGCCGAACAGGCGCTGCAACTGGCGAAAACGCACAAGATCAGTGTCGAAGTACTCGAACGCAAGGATATGGAAAAGCTCGGCATGGGCGCCTTGCTCGCCGTGGCCAAGGGTTCGCATGAACCACCCAAGTTTCTGGTGCTGCAATATTCGGGTGCCGGCAAGAAGGACAAGCCGGTCGTGCTGGTCGGCAAAGGTGTGACCTTCGACACCGGCGGCATTTCCATTAAACCTGCCGCCGAAATGGACGAAATGAAGTACGACATGTGCGGCGCCGCGAGCGTGCTCGGCACTTTCCGTGCGATTGCCGAACTGAAACCCAAGCTGAACCTCGTCGGCCTCATTCCCACTACGGAAAACATGCTGGGCGGCAACGCGATCAAGCCGGGCGATATCGTCACCAGCCTGTCCGGGCAAACGGTCGAAATTCTCAACACCGATGCCGAAGGCCGGCTGATCCTGTGCGATGCACTGACCTACGCTGAACGCTTCAACCCGGCTGCGGTAGTCGATATCGCCACCCTCACCGGCGCGTGTGTCATTGCGCTGGGGCATGTCGCGACCGGCGTGTTCGCCAACGACGAAGGCCTCGCCGAGGAATTGCTCGAAGCCGGACGCGAATCCTGGGATCGCGGCTGGCGCATGCCGCTGTGGGAGGAGTATCAGGAGCAGCTCAAGAGCCCGTTCGCCGACATGGCGAATATCGGCGGGCGTCCGGGCGGCAGCGTGACCGCGGCGTGCTTCCTCGCGCGCTACGCCGAACAGTATGCCTGGGCACATCTGGATATCGCCGGCACGGCGTGGACTTCGGGCAAGAACAAGGGGGCGACGGGCCGCCCTGTGCCGTTGCTCACCACTTTTCTCCTGCATCGCGCGCGACGCTCGTGACGCGAGTCGACTTTTATCTCGAAGCCGACGACCGTTTGTCGGTCGCCTGCCGGCTCGCCGCCAAGGCCGTGCAACAGCAGTTGCGCGTCGTGATGTACGCGCCGGACGGCGAGGTTGCCCGCGCCGTCGACCAAATGCTGTGGACAACGCCGCCGCTCGCCTTTGTGCCGCACTGCATGGCGGAGCATCGCCTTGCGGCGGAAACACCCGTACTGGTCGCACGCGGCGATACTGAAGCCATGCCGCACGACGACGTGCTGGTCAACTTGCACGACGAGTGGCCGCCGTCATTCGCGCGCTTTCAACGCCTGATTGAAATCGTCAGTCGCGACGATGACGACAAGCAGCACGCCCGCGCGCGATTCCGTTTCTACAAGGATCGCGGCTATCTCATCCAGACGCATAACCTGGCAGAGCGCAAGCGTGCATAACGACGATCCGAACGACGTGCTGCGCAAGGCCGAAGCGTTGCTGGCCAAGCATCGTGTGCCGCGCAACGAACGACAGCCTGCCCCGCCGGTGGATTTCCCCACGCTGACCGAGGTCGTCGAAGAAGGCGTCCACGCCGCGAAGGCGAGCGGTGTGCCGATGAGCGAGAGCGAGCTGGAAGATTTCGAACGCGAACTGCGTACGGAAATCCTTCAGCTCATTCGCGCCGAGCTCGAACGCCTGGTCGAAGCGCGTCTGCACCCGCGCATTGCCGCGACCGTTGCGGACGTCATGACGCGTGCGCGCGTTGAACTCGAAGTCGAAGTCCGCCGCGCGGTGCGTGAAGCGGTGACACAGGTCATCGACGAAGAAATCCGCCGACTGAACGACGAGTAGCGCAACACCCGTTTCGCCACCTGACGCCCACTGCGGCGCGCGATTTTGCACTGCGCGTCCGCGCTGCCTCGGAGCGGCGCTCGCCGCACGATATAATCCACCGTCCATCGAGGACGGCCTTTGCCTGCCGCCCCCGCAATGCGCCGAGCGCGCGCCAACTTTTTCCTTTCCGGATTCATGGAACTCGCCAAGAGCTTCGACCCCCATACCATCGAACAACACTGGTATCCCGTATGGGAAAACAGCGGTTACTTCGCCGCTGGTTTCCAGCCCGGCGAACCGTCTTATTCGATTTTGCTGCCGCCGCCAAACGTCACCGGCACGTTGCACATGGGACATGCGTTCCAGCACACGATCATGGACGGCCTGACGCGCTTTCATCGCATGATGGGCTGGAACACGCTGTGGCAACCGGGCACCGATCACGCCGGCATCGCGACGCAGATCGTGGTCGAACGGCAACTCGAAGCGCAGAAGGTGTCGCGCCATGATCTCGGTCGCGAACAGTTCATCGAGCGCGTGTGGGAATGGAAGGAGCATTCGGGCTCGACCATTACGCGTCAGATGCGCCGCATGGGTGCCTCGTGCGACTGGTCACGCGAGCGTTTCACCATGGACCAGGGCCTGTCGCAGACCGTAACCGAAGTGTTCGTGCGCATGTATCGCGAAGGTCTGATCTATCGCGGCAAGCGGCTGGTGAACTGGGATCCGAAACTCGGGACCGCGGTCTCCGATCTCGAAGTTGTATCGGAAGAGGAATCGGGCAACCTGTGGCACATCCGCTACCCGCGCGTCGATGGCAAAGGCCATCTCGTTGTTGCCACCACGCGACCGGAAACGCTGCTGGGCGACGTCGCCGTCGCGGTGCATCCCGAAGACGAACGCTACAAGAACCTGATCGGCAGCGAGGTTGTTCTGCCGCTGACCGGACGACGCATTCCGATCATTGCCGACGAATACGTCGACCGCGAATTCGGCACCGGCTGCGTGAAAATTACGCCGGCGCACGACTTCAACGACTGGCAGGTCGGTCAACGGCACAAACTCCAGCCGATCAACATCTTCACGCTCGACGCGCGCATCAACGACAACGCGCCGCAGGCCTATCGCGCCCTCGACCGTTTCGAGGCGCGCAAGCGCATCGTCGCAGACCTCGAGCGCGAAGAACTGCTGGACTCGATCAAGCCGCACAAGCTAATGGTGCCGCGCGGCGAACGCACGGGC
>DATCWO010000161.1:0-2567 GCA_036566325.1 Burkholderiales bacterium
CCGTTAAGGTCTTACTTCGTCTTGTGTTAATCGAAAATTTAGAACGCAGTCACCGATCGTGGCCGAGCCGAAGCCGCCGGCCCGCCTAGCTCACTGTGCCGAGGCGCTACCGAATAATGCTTTCAGCGCTTCACCCGGATCGGGGGCGCGCATGAAGGCCTCGCCGACCAGGAAGCCGTAGATCTGATGAGCAACCATTCGCTCAACATCCGCAGCCGTGGCAATTCCGCTTTCGGTAATCACAACGCGCCCCGCAGGGATACGTGGAAGCAGATCGAGCGTCGTTTCCAGCCGCGTCTCGAAGGTGCGCAGATTGCGGTTGTTGATGCCGAGCAGCGGTGTCTTGAGGGTCAGCGCTCGGTCCAGCTCAGCGCCATCGTGCACCTCCACCAGCACCGCCATGCCGAGTTCGTGTGCATGTTGCTCGAGCAGATGCATTTGCTGGTCAGCGAGGGCTGCCACGATCAGGAGTATGCAATCGGCCCCCATCGCGCGCGCCTCGTAGACCTGATAGGGGTCGACGATGAAATCCTTGCGCAGCACCGGCAAAGCGCAGGCCGCGCGCGCCGCTTGCAGATACTCCGGCGCGCCCTGAAAGAACTGGCGATCGGTGAGTACGGAAAGACACGCAGCGCCGTGCCGCTCATATGAACGCGCGATCGCAGCCGGGTCGAAATCTTCGCGGATGACGCCCTTGCTCGGACTCGCCTTTTTGATTTCGGCGATGACCGCGGACTGTTTGGCGGTGATGCGTTTTTGCAGTGTGCCGGCGAAATCGCGCGGCGGCTCGGTCGCGATGGCCTGTTCGCGAATCTTCGCAAGCGGGATGGCGCGCTGCGCGGCTGCAATTTCCTCTGCCTTGGCGGCAAGAATGCGTTCAAGGATGTCAGTCACGCCCAACCTCCTGTGTGAAGGTCACGAATTGGTCCAATTTCGCCCGCGCCGCGCCGCTGCCGATGACTTCCAGCGCTTTTTCGACGCCTTCTTCGAAGGTCGACGTCGCGCCCCCAACGTAGATCGCCGCGCCCGCGTTCAACGCGACAATGTCTCTCGGGGCGCCGGCTTTATTCTCCAGGGCGGCGAGCACCATG
Organism: Burkholderiales bacterium; assembly: GCA_036566325.1. Classification (GTDB taxonomy): domain Bacteria; phylum Pseudomonadota; class Gammaproteobacteria; order Burkholderiales; family SG8-39; genus ZC4RG42. Next base: position 1,092 of record DATCWO010000161.1, read on the forward strand.
GCGCGCGACTCCTCGACATTGGCGACCTGCAGCGTGCGCGCGTCGTGCACCGGTAGATTGAAGCGCTCGGGGTGAACGGTGTACTCGGCGATGCGCCCGTCCTTGAGTTCGCCGATCATCGTCTCGCCGCTGATGGAGATTTCATCCAGTCCTTCGAGCCCGTAGACGGTCATGGCGTGACGCGCATCGAGCCGCTCCAGCACGCGAATCAGAATGCCGACGAGATCGGGATGGAATACGCCCATGACCTGCCGCGACGCGCCGGCCGGATTGGTCAGGGGGCCGAGAATGTTGAAAATGGTCCGCACGCCCAACTCACGGCGAACCGGTGCCGCGTGCTTCATGGCCGCATGATGATTCGGCGCGAACATGAAGCCGACGCCGACTTCATCGATGCAGCGACCAACCTGCTCCGGCGTCAAGTTGATGTTAGCGCCCAGCGCCTCGATCGCATCCGCGCTGCCCGATTTGCTCGATACCGCGCGTCCGCCGTGCTTGGCGACATGCGCGCCTGCGGCAGCGCAGACGAAAATCGAAGCGGTCGAAATATTGAAAGTGCGTGCGCCGTCGCCGCCGGTCCCCACCACATCGATAAGGTTGCGCGGATCACGCACTGCAACCTTCGTTGCCAGTTCGCGCATCACCTGCGATGCGGCGGTGATTTCGCCGATGGTTTCTTTCTTGACCCGCAGCCCGGCGATAATGGCGGCGATCATCACGGGCGAGACTTCGCCGTGCATGATCTGGCGCATGAGATCGAGCATCTCGTCGTGAAAAATCTCCCGATGTTCGATAACGCGCTGTAGCGCTTCCTGCGGCGTGAATGTCATCGCTTCGTTTCCGTGAGGAAGTTGCGCAGCAATTGATGGCCGTGCTCGGTGAGAATGGATTCCGGATGGAATTGCACGCCTTCCACAGCCAGCTCCTTGTGTCGCACCCCCATGATTTCGCCATCCTCGCTCTGCGCCGTGATTTCGAGGCAGTCGGGCATGCTGTCCCGCTCGATCGCCAGGGAGTGATAGCGCGTCGCGTGGAAATCCTGCGGCAGTCCGCGAAACACCCCTTCGTCGGTGTGATGCACCGTGCTGGTTTTGCCATGCATCACTTTTCCGGCATGGACCACCTTGCCGCCAAATGCCTGGCCGATACTTTGATGGCCCAGACAGACGCCGAGAATCGGAATCTTGCCGGCGAATTTTTGAATCAGCGGCACCGAAATCCCCGCTTCGTTCGGCGTACACGGTCCGGGCGACACGACAATGCGATCCGGCGCCAGGCGCTCGATTTCTTCCAGCGTGATTTCATCGTTGCGATACACCCGCACGTCCTCGCCCAACTCACCGAGGTATTGCACAAGGTTGTAGGTGAACGAATCGTAATTGTCGATCATCAGTAGCATGATCAGAACTCCTTGCCGGTGTCGAAACCGGCTGCCGCAATTTCCGCCGCTCGCAACAAGGCGCGGGCCTTGTTACA
>DATCWO010000272.1:0-5071 GCA_036566325.1 Burkholderiales bacterium
TGTCACCCCAGCCCTTGATCAGCCAGCGAATGGCCGCCGCGGCGAACGAGATTCCAAAATTCGTCGCGACCAAGTGACCGCCGTAAAACCAATGCCACCTGCATGGATGCAGGTGCGCTCGCCCGATCAACGTATGGATTCGAGTGCTTCGCGCATCTCCGCCAGCAGCCCCTCGCAGCTGTCTTCCAGCAAATCGAGGACAAGCTCGAAGCCGTCCGGGCCGCCGTAATAAGGATCGGGCACGATGGTATGCGTCGAGCGGCGGGCGTAAGCCATCATCAGTTTCACCTTGCCGGCCTCGGCTTCCGCGGCCATGCGCCCCATGATGCGATAGTGATCGTCGTCCATCGCGAGCAGCAGATCAAAGCGCTCGAAATCGTTCCGGTCGAGCTTGCGCGCCCGCAATTTCGACAAGTCGTAGCCACGGCTGCGTGCGGCGGCAATGGTGCGGGGATCGGGCGGATCGCCGATGTGATAGCCGTGCGTGCCGGCGGAGTCGATTTTGATGAGATGGCCGAGCCCGGCGTCATTGGCCAGTTTGCGGAACACGCCCTCGGCGGTTACGGACCGGCAAATGTTGCCGGTGCAAACAAAAAGGATGGAAAGGCGATTCAGCGAAGTCATGCGTCCGGAGTGTACCGAGTGCCATGAAACTTGCACGCCTGGTGCAAAAACGATTCCAGCCATCGAGTGATGGCTGGAATGGACGGCTTGGAGGTGCAACTGAAGACAGCTAGCGTTCCCAGCGTACCCGCAGACCGCCCTGCTGGTCATATTCGAAGTCCAGCGCGCCGCCGTAGGCCTCGCGCAGCGCCTCGCCAATGTCACGCGCAAGAGACAGATCGGTCGTCGTAACGCGCAGCCCGCGCGCCGTGTCCTCGATGCGCATGATGCGTTGAAGCGGATGGCGAGCGCGCTGACTGGCTTCGCGCTGCAGCGCAACGCGCTTCATCTCGTCGCGATGCGCTGCGATGGACGCCCCTTCGAGCGTGAGCCAGGCAGCCGGCTTGTTGTTGCGTAATCGTTCGCATGCCGGGCAGCGCACCTCGTGCGCGCTAAGCGGCACCGAACCCCATCGCCAGCGCCCCTCGTAGTACACGGCGTCGCAATCCGAACATTGCGCCGGTTCCGGGACAGCCCCTTTTTTCGGCTCCGTATACCCGCCGACCGATCCGGGCAGCGGCGCATCCAGCCGCGCCCCGCTTCGCACGTGCACTTCGACACTCATGATCTCGCCCTCGTCCGTTGATCCTCTGATGACTTCCGGCGATCGAATTGATGCAACGATCGCTCCGAAGGACGATAGCGGGGCGATGATTTCGCCTATTGAGCTTTATCAAAAAGAATGATCGCTCGCCGGGCGACGGCGACGAATGTCAGCCGGCTGCCTTGAGGGCGTGCGGGGGGTCTTGATCGATGCCGAAGGCGCGCCTCTTCAACTCGGATAGTTGATCGCGTGCCTGGGCGGCTTTCTCGAATTCGAGATTGCGCGCGTGTTCCAGCATGAGTTTTTCGAGGCGTTTGATTTCGCGGCTGAGCTGTTTTTCGCTCATCGACTCGTACTTCGCCTGGTCTTCCGCCGCCTTCAGTTCGGCGCGCACATCGCCGGCCGCATACACGCCGTCGATGATGTCCTTGATGCGCTTGGACACCCCTTTAGGCGTAATGCCCTGCGCTTCGTTGAAGGCGAGCTGCTTGTTGCGTCGCCGCTCCGTTTCGCCCATTGCGCGACGCATCGAGTCGGTGATCCGGTCGGCGTAGAGAATGGCGGTGCCGTTGAGGTGGCGCGCCGCGCGGCCGATGGTCTGGATCAGCGAGCGATCGGATCGCAGAAAGCCTTCCTTGTCCGCGTCGAGGATCGCCACCAGCGACACCTCGGGGATGTCCAGCCCCTCGCGCAGCAGGTTGATGCCGACCAGCACATCGAATTCGCCTAGGCGCAGGTCGCGAATCAGTTCGACGCGCTCCACCGTTTCGATTTCCGAATGCAGATAGCGCACCTTGACGCCGTGCTCGCGGAAATATTCGGTCAGGTCTTCGGACATGCGCTTGGTCAGTGTCGTGACCAGCACGCGCTCGCCGAGCGCGACGCGCAGATTGATCTCGGACAACAGATCGTCCACCTGGGTCGAGGCCGGCCGCACTTCCAGGATCGGATCGACCAGTCCGGTCGGACGCACGACCTGCTCCACCACCTGCGACGCGTGCTCATTCTCGTAATTGCCGGGCGTGGCGGACACGAAAATCGTCTGCCGCATCATGCGTTCGAATTCCTCGAACTTGAGTGGCCGGTTATCCAGCGCCGAGGGCAGACGGAAGCCGTACTCGACCAGGTTTTCCTTGCGCGAGCGGTCGCCCTTGTACATGCCGCCGACCTGCGGAATGGTGACGTGGCTTTCGTCGACGAACATCAGCGCGTCGGGCGGCAGATAGTCGATCAGCGTCGGCGGCGGGTCGCCCGCCTTGCGGCCGGACAGGTGGCGCGAGTAATTCTCGATACCCTTGCAGAAACCCATTTCGTTGAGCATTTCCAGATCGAAACGGGTGCGTTGCTCGATGCGCTGTGCCTCGACCAGCTTGTGATTGTCGTGAAAAGACTTGATGCGATCGCGCAACTCCACCTTGATGCCTTCGATGGCGCTCAATACCGTCGCCCGCGGCGTCACGTAATGGCTGGACGGATAGACGGTGAAGCGCCCCACCCGCTGCAGCGTCTTGCCGGTGAGCGGATCGAACAGCATCAGGCTGTCCAGTTCGTCGTCGAACAGCGTGATGCGCAGCGCGGTTTCTGAATGTTCGGCCGGGAATACATCGATGACGTCGCCGCGCACGCGGAACACGCCGCGCTTGAATTCGAAGTCGTTGCGCGTGTACTGCATCGCCGTCAGGCGCCCGATCACGTCGCGTTGCGAGGCATGCTCCTTCTCGCGCAAATGGAGGATCATGCCGTGATAATCGACCGGGTCGCCGATACCGTAAATGCATGAGACGGTCGCAACGATGATCGCATCGTTGCGTTCGAGCATCGATTTTGTCGCCGACAAGCGCATCTGCTCGATGTGCTCGTTGATGCTTGAATCCTTCTCGATGAACAGATCGCGCGACGGCACGTAGGCCTCGGGCTGGTAGTAATCGTAGTAGGAGACGAAATACTCGACCGCGTTGTTCGGGAAGAACTCGCGGAACTCGGAATACAACTGCGCGGCGAGCGTCTTGTTCGGTGCAAGCACGAGCGCCGGCCGCCCCATCCGGGCGATGACATTCGCCATGGTGAAGGTCTTGCCGGAGCCGGTGACGCCGAGCAAAGTCTGGTATGCGAGGCCGTCGCCCAGACCTTCGACGAGTTGTTCGATCGCCAGGGGTTGATCGCCGGCGGGAACGAAAGCTTGGTTGAGCTGAAACGGACTGTTGGGGAAAGTGCGCAGCAAGAGTAAAATCGCGGGCTGGTCCAACGAGCCCCAGTCTATCACGATGAGTTCAGCCGCTTCCCCCCTGTTTGCCCATGTCGAAATGGCGCCCCGCGATCCCATTCTCGGCATCACCGAAGGCTACAACGCCGACAAGAACCCGAAAAAAGTGAACCTCGGCGTCGGCGTCTACTACGACGATAACGGCAAATTGCCGCTGCTGGAGTGCGTCAAGCGCGCCGAGCAGGAAATGACCCAGAAGGCGTCGCCGCGCGGCTACCTGCCCATCGACGGCCTCGCCGCTTACGATGCCGCCGTGCAAGCGCTGGTGTTCGGTGCGGACAGCGCCGCGGTCAAGGAAAAGCGGATCATCACCGTGCAATCGCTCGGCGGCACCGGCGGCCTGAAAATCGGCGCCGATTTCATCCGTCGCGTGAATCCCAACGCGGAATTGTGGATCAGCGACCCGAGCTGGGAAAACCACCGCGCGGTATTCGAAGCGGCCGGTTTCAAGGTCCACACCTATCCCTACTACGATGCGGCGACGCACGGCGTGAAATTCGACGCCATGATCGAAGCGCTGCGCAAGCTGCCCGCCGGCTCGGTCGTCGTACTGCACGCCTGCTGCCACAACCCCACCGGCGTGGATCTCACCGCCGATCAGTGGACCGCAGTCATCAAAACCGTCAATGAGCATGGCCTGGTGCCTTTCCTCGACATCGCCTATCAGGGCTTTGGCGATGGACTGGACGCCGACGGCGCGGTCATTCGTCGCTTCGCCGAAGCGGGCGGCCCGGTGTTCGTCTCCAACTCGTTCTCGAAATCGGTCTCGCTTTACGGCGAGCGTGTCGGCGCGTTGAGCATCGTTGCCACCAGCGCCGAAGAAGCCGCACGCGTGCTCTCGCAAGTGAAGCGGGTCGTGCGGACCAACTACTCCAACCCGCCGACCCATGGCGGCCAAATCGTCGCCACGGTGCTGAGCAGCCCCGAACTGCGTGAAGTGTGGGAAAAGGAACTCGCCCAAATGCGCGACCGCATCAAGACGATGCGCACGCAACTGGTCGAGAAACTGAAGGCCGCCGCACCGAAGACCGACTTCAGCTTCGTCGCCAAACAGCGCGGCATGTTCTCCTACTCCGGCCTCACCAAGGCGCAGGTCCACAGGCTGCGCGACGAGTACGGCATCTACGCGGTCGATACCGGTCGCATCTGCGTCGCGGCGCTGAACTCGAAAAACATCGATTACGTCGCCGATGCGATCGCCAAAGTGATCGCCGCCTGAGCCTCGATATCTCCGGCGCGTCCAAGGCGCCGACAGGCAGATAAAACCGCGCACCTGGTGTAAATCAGGCGCGCGGTTTTTTTATTAGGGAAGCTCTGATTAAGGTTGTTTGATCAAGTGATCGCCAGTTCGTTTTGCATAAGCGATTGATTGCTTTGTCCTCGCTCGTACAGCTTCGCGCACTCGCGACCGTCCTCGGCACTTAATCAGACATTCCCTAGTCGTTGGAATCCTTGCCGTGCAGCACCGGGCGGACATAGCCGGCGCGGATGACGAAGTCGCCGAAAGGCTCGGCATCCAGGCGTTCCTTGGCGAAATGCGCAAACAGCTTGTCGAGTTCCTGCAGGATGCGCTCTTCGCCGATGTTTTCCAGATACAGCCG
>DATCWO010000141.1:0-4091 GCA_036566325.1 Burkholderiales bacterium
AGGCAACACAGTATCCGCCTATGGGCCGTTCGCAATTAAATCAATGCGGGTGTCGTTGTTTGCCGACAAATGCCGGGCAAGCGTGGCGGCGCAGTGTCGATACAAAGCGGTACGATATATTGCACTCCAATAAAAGCGGCAAATGCAGTCCAACCTAGGGAGAAAAACTTATGTCTCTGAATATTCCGTTTCGGCGCACCGCGCTCTTGATATTCCTGGGAGGGACGTTGGCCACCACATCCGTCTTCGCCGACAAGCCGTCCTGGGCAGGCGGAGAAAAAGCCGGCAAGCATGAATCCAGCAACGTCAAAAGTTACGATCGCAACCATGAGCGTAGTCGTTCAGGCGGCGACTACGAACGCAGCGGCAATGATCGCCGCCACGAAGCGCGTGATGACCGCAGCCATTCGAGCGGTGGTGTCACGGTGAATGTGAATACCTATTTTGGCGACCGTGAACGACATGTCGTGCGCGACTACTATGCCGACGAGTACCGCGGTGGTCGTTGCCCGCCCGGCCTGGCGAAGAAACACAACGGCTGCATGCCGCCCGGCCAGGCGAAGAAGTGGTCGGTCGGGCATCGTCTGCCGCGCGATGTGATTTTCTACGACGTGGAACCCGAAATCGTTATCCGCCTCGGCACGCCGCCCTCGCGACATCGCTATGTGCGCGTTGCGTCCGATATTCTGCTGATTGCCGTCGGCACCGGCATGGTGGTTGATGCGATCGAGGATCTCGGCCGGATGTAGGGTGATCCGCGGTCCTGATCCACACGCCGCGTCTTGTTTGCATTCAAGGCGCGGCGTTTTTGCGTGTGCGACGCGTTACTGCTTTTCGTACAGGTTTTGTTCCTGCTGCCCCGGCGACCACATCGGCACGTTGGCCATGTCGGGCAGGTGATGTGCGATGCCCTTGTGGCAATCGATGCAGGTATGGGTGCCCGCGGCGAGGTAGTTCGAGTGCGCTTCCTGCGCGCGTGGACTCTGGCGAGTGAAATCCATGTATTCATAGCCGTGGCAGTTGCGACATTCGAGCGAGTTGTTCGCTTTCATGCGCGCCCATTCGCGCGATGCGAGTTCAAGTCGCTTGGCCTGGAATTTCTCCGGCGTGTTGATGGAGCCGAAGATCTTGCCCCAGACTTCCTTTGACGCCTGCATCTTGCGGGCAATCTTGTTGGTCCATTCGTGCGGCACGTGGCAGTCGGAACATTTCGCCCGCACGCCGCTGCGGTTAGTGAAATGAATGGTGTCTTTCAACTCGGCATAGACGTTCTCGCGCATTTCGTGACAGCCGATGCAGAACGGTTCGGTGTTGGTCAGTTCAAGCGCCGTGTTGAAACCGCCCCAGAAAATGACGCCGGCCACAAACGCAACGACCGTGACGAGGCCGAGGCTGAGATGGACAGGCGGACGCCGCAGCATCCGCCAATAGCGCATCAGAAAGTTTTTCATCTTCATTAGCGGGCGGGTGTGCGTTCGGCTTTGGTTTTGGCGCCGCCACCGCGTTTCAGCACGGTGTCGACATCCTGGAAGGTGTTATCGACCAGCGGCTTCGTTTCGGTCTGCGTCACATGGCACTGCGTACAGAAATAGCGGCGCGGTGAAATGGTCGCACGCACATTGCCGTCGCGATCCATGTAATGCGTGACGCTGAGCGGGATGGCCTGCGTTTCGGGGATTCGATCGCGGTTGTGACAATACAGGCAGCGGTTGGCATTCTTGTCCAGCTGGTAGCCATCGATCTTGTGCGGAATCGTGGGCGGCTGCATGGTGTACGCGCGTTCGCGCCGCTGATCCTTGTTTTCCACATTCGACAGAACGGGTGGGCGCGGTTCTTCGGCGAGCGGCGTCGATCCGCGCAGGCTGTCGGTGAGGATTGGTTGCTGCGCGGAAGCGCTCGTCGCGATCAATGCGCAGGCGAGGATCGCGAATCGCATGCATCTCTTCATTGCGCTTTCCCCTTAGGCTTTGATGATCTTGACTGCGCACTTCTTGAAGTCGGTCTGGAATGAGATCGGGTCGGTCGCATCCAGCGTCACCTTGTTGATGAGCTGGCTGGCATCGAACCACGGCACGAACACGAGGCCTTTTGGCATGTGGTTGCGTCCGCGTGTTTCCACGCGCGTGCGGATTTCGCCGCGCCGGGAAACGACGCGCACTTCGCTGCCGCGCCGCACGTCGAGCGCCTGCGCGTCGTCCGGATGCATGTAAACGACGGCGTTGGGAAAGGCGCGATAGAGCTCGGGCACGCGGCGTGTCATCGAGCCCGAGTGCCAGTGTTCGAGCACGCGACCGGTCGATAGCCAGAACGGATATTCCTTGTCGGGCGATTCGGCGGCGGGTTCGTACGGCAGCGCATAGATGACCGCCTTGCCGTCCGGATTGCCGTAGAACTGATAGCCCGTGCCCGGTTTGACGTAGGGGTCGGTACCTTCCTTGAAGCGCCACAGGGTTTCCTTGCCGTTCACTACCGGCCAGCGCAGGCCGCGCACTTCGTGATAGGTGTCGAACGGTGCAAGGTCGTGGCCGTGGCCGCGACCGAATTCGGCGTACTCCTCGAACAGACCTTTCTGCAGGTAGAAGCCAAAATCCTTGGATTCCTGATTGTTGTATTCAGGATCGATCTGGGAAACCGGGAAGCGGTTGACCTTGCCGTTTTGAAACAGGATGTCGTACAGCGTCTTGCCGCGATATTCCGGCTTCTTGTCGAGCAGTTCCTTCGGCCACACTTCCTCGACCTTGAAGCGCTTGGAGAATTCCACCACCTGCCACACATCGGAGCGTGAATCGCCCGGTGCGTCGACCAGTTGATGCCAGAACTGGGTGCGACGTTCGGAGTTGCCGTATGCGCCTTCCTTTTCCACCCACATCGCGGCAGGCAGAACGAGGTCGGCGGCTAGCGTCGTGACGGTTGGGGACGCATCCGATACGACGATGAAGTTGGCGGGATTGCGATAACCGGGCAGGCCTTCCTGCATCATGTTCGGGCCGGCCTGCATGTTGTTGTTCACCTGCACCCAGTACGCGTTGATCTGCCCGTCCTTCAGCATGCGGTTCTGCAGCACGGCGTGCGCGCCGGGTTTGTCCGGAATGGTGCCGGGTGGCAGTTGCCAGAGCTTCTCGGTGATTTCGCGATGCTTCGGATTGGTGACCAGCATGTCGGCCGGAAGGCGATGCGAGAATGTGCCGACCTCGCGCGCAGTGCCGCAGGCCGACGGCTGGCCGGTGAGCGAGAAGGGGCTGTTGCCCGGTGTGGCGATCTTGCCGGTTAGCAGGTGCAGGTTGTAGACGAGGTGATTGCACCAGACGCCGCGCGTGTGCTGATTGAAGCCCATGGTCCAGAACGACATGACCTTGATTTTCGGGTCGGCGTACAGCTCGGCGAGTTTCTCCAATCGGTCCTTCGGCACGCCGGAAAGTTTGGAGACGTAGTTGACGTCGTACTTGGAGACGTACTTGGCGTATTGCTCGAACGTGTACGGCTCGGCGCCGGCCGCCTGGTTGGCGTTCTTGGCGGACGTCTGCAGCTTGTGCTCGGGCCGCAGGCCGTAGCCGATGTCTTCGTTGCCGTGCTTGAACGTCGTGTGCTTGTTGACGAAATCCTTGTTGACGCGGTTCGTCCTGATGATGTGGTTGGCGATGTAGTTGAGGATTGCCAAGTCGGTCTGCGGCTGAAAGACGATCGGCAGGTCAGCGAGTTCGAAAGAGCGATGCTCGAACACCGACAGCACGGCAACCTGTGTCTTCGGTGCGGACAGGCGGCGATCGGTGACACGGGTCCACAGGACCGGATGCATTTCCGCCATGTTGGAGCCCCACAGCACGAATGCATCGGCGTGCTCGATGTCGTCGTAGCAACCCATCGGCTCATCCATGCCGAAGGTGCGCATGAAACCGTACGCCGCCGAAGCCATGCAGTGGCGCGCATTCGGATCGACGTTGTTGCTGCGGAAGCCGGCCTTGAACAGCTTCGACACCGCATAGCCTTCCCAGATGGTCCACTGGCCGGAGCCGAATATGGCGACGCCCGTCGGCCCCTTGGCTTTCAGCGCGCGCTTGAATTGTTCGGCCATCACATCGAAAGCCTTATCC
>DATCWO010000267.1:0-5586 GCA_036566325.1 Burkholderiales bacterium
CGCCGCCAGTTCGGTGCCGATGGCGTCGGCTTCGCTTTCATGCGTGCGCGAGTTGGGGCGATTGAAGGTCACATCGGCGACCATGCCGGCAAGGTCCGCCCCACCCTGCCCCACACCCAATATGGCCGCGCCGATTCCGACCACGGCGCCGGTTGCCAACTGCCGCGAAATACGTTCGCGCGAATGCTCGCGCAATGCATGCGCGATTTCATGCCCGAGTACGGCCGCCAATTCCGCATCGGTCAGCTTCAGTTTTTCGATCAACCCGGTGTAGACGGCAATCTTGCCGCCCGGCATGGCCCAGGCGTTCAGTTCGTCCGTGCTGATGACATTCGCTTCCCAGTTCCACTTCGTCGCATCCGGTCGGAATACGGTAGTAGGCGGAATCAAGCGCTTCACAATAGTTTGGACGCGCTGAACCTGCGCGGCATCCCGGTTGAGAATGCCCTTTTTGCGAGCTTCCGCCATCATCTGCGCGTATTGCTGTCCGGCCGCGCGATCAACCTCCTCCGAGGAGACCAGCATGGTCTGACCACGATCGACCCCGACCGCACCTGTGGAAGTAGTGTTCTGGGTCGCGCAGCCGGTCATCGCCACAATGAGCGACAGGGCGCCAATGAAACGTTTCGTTGCAGTAAATTCAAGCATGCGATTGTTATTGAGATATATGAGGAAAGAGGCGACCGCGCCGCGCGATGAGGAGCAAACCACATGCCGCGGCAGCACTGGCGACCGTGTACGTCCACGCCGGCCCCACCGTTTGCCATAGCGCGCCTGCCGCCGCCGCGCCGACCGCAGCACCGGCGCCGTAAGTCAGACTCGAAAACAAGGCTTGCCCCCGCACATGGCGAGGGCCGATGAACCAAGCGTTGACCAAGGTTAACGCAGCTGCGTGAAAGCTGCCAAAACTCGCGGCGTGCATCAGTTGAGCAATGATCAACAACGCGAGGCTATCCACACCCCAGCCGATCAATAGGAAGCGTACGACGGCGAGCGCGAAACTGACCAGCAGAACCTTGTACGGCGAGTAGCGGGACAGCCAGCGCGGCATGCCCAGAAAAACCAGAATTTCCGCGATTACGCCGAGTGCCCACAACGCGCCGACAGTGGCTTTGCTATAGCCGACCTGATCCAAATAGATCGAGTAAAAAGCATACAGCGGGCCGTGCGCCGCGCACATTAAAAAACCGGCCATCAACAGCGCAAGCACCTCGGGGCGCATCGCCTGCTGGCGCACCGATGCACTTTCGCCTTGCGCATGAGGGCGTGCCGGCGGCTGCGCAATGCTGCAGGACACGAGCCACGCACCGATCAAGGGCAGCAAAGCCATCCATAGAAAATTATGCGTGGGCACATGATCGAGCGCATAGCCGATCGCGCTGACTGCGATGATGAACCCGACCGAACCCCACAGCCGGATCGATCCATAGCGTCCATACGCGCCGTGCAGATAACTCAATGTCATCGCTTCGAACAGCGGCATGGATGCGCTGACGAACAACGCGTGCACGGCAAGAACGAAAAGCAGCGCAACGAATCCGGTCGTCAGGAACAACCCGAGGAAGCTGACGACCGCCAGCGCCAGGGCCCAGCGCAGCAATTCGATCGAGCGGCCGCGACGGTCGGCGAACCAGGCCCAGATATTGGGCGCGAAAATGCGCGTGAACTGACCGACCGACAGCAGCGCGCCGATCGCCCAGGGCGCGAAACCCAGTGACGCCAGATACAGGCCGAAGTACGGCATGAACGCGCCGACAAAGGCGAAGTAGGCGCAATACAGCGCGGACAGCCTGAACGCAGGAACGAACGCAAGGGACGACACGAAGCGACTCGAAGTGTCGCGTCAGCGCAATAACGAGGCGAGGGCAAGCCCTGCCTCGATTGCCGCAACGCGCGTTATGGCTGGACCCGCCCCGGAATCTTCGGCGTGTCGGTCACCACATCGGCGTTCTGAGCGCGATGTCGCAAGGCGTGATCCATGAGCACGATGGCGAGCATTGCTTCTGCGATCGGGGTCGCGCGTATGCCGACGCACGGATCATGGCGGCCGGTCGTTTCCACCATCGTCGCATTGCCCTGTTTATCGATCGAGCGCCGCGGGATGCGGATACTGGATGTCGGCTTCAGCGCCACATGCACGACCACATCCTGGCCGGTGGAAATACCGCCCAACACGCCACCCGCATGATTCGATGCAAAACCTTCCGGCGTCAGTTCGTCGCCGTGCTCGCTGCCGCGCTGCGCGATGGAAGCGAACCCGGCGCCGATCTCAACGCCCTTAACGGCGTTGATTCCCATCATCGCGTGAGCGATATCGGCATCCAGACGGTCATACACCGGTTCACCCCAACCCACCGGCACATTTTCCGCAACCACGGTCAACTTGGCACCGACCGAATCTCCTGCGCGGCGCAGTTCGTCCATATACGCTTCGAGTGTTCCGACGACGCCTTCATTGGGTGCGAAGAACGGATTCCGACTCACCGCATCCCAGGAGACAAACGGAATTTCGTGTGGGCCAAGCTGCGACAAACAACCACGGACGACGACGCCGTAGCGCTCGCGCAGCCATTTCTTTGCAATCGCGCCCGCCGCGACACGGACCACCGTTTCACGCGCGGATGAGCGACCGCCGCCGCGATAGTCGCGAATACCGTATTTCTGCCAGTAGGTGTAATCCGCATGCCCCGGTCGAAAGCTTTCGGCAATATTGCCGTAGTCTTTCGAGCGTTGATCTTCGTTGCGAATGATGAAGCCGATCGGCGTGCCGGTCGTACGACCTTCGAATACGCCGGACAATAGCTCGATGGTGTCTGATTCGCGCCGTTGCGTGACATGACGCGACGTGCCCGGTTTGCGACGATCCAGTTCGACCTGAATATCGGCGGCTGATAATTCGAGTCCGGGCGGACAGCCGTCCACCACGCCGCCATAAGCCGCGCCATGACTTTCGCCAAAGGAGGTAACGCAGTAAAGCTTGCCTAATGAATTGCCGGACATGCGCGTATACAGCAGCTATGAGTGCGCGCGAGTTTAGCACGCAGCGCTAGGCGTACCGCCTCGGTCGACGGTACGCCAGGGTGTTGTCGAGGCTGCTGCCGCGTCAGGCCGGCCAGTTCTTGATGTAGCCCTTGAGCATGTCGTTTTCGAAGCTTTGCTCTTCGAGCACCGCCTTGGCGACGTCGTGAAAGGACAGCACACCGACGAGTACATGCTTGTCCAGCACCGGCATGTAGCGGGCGCGGCTTTCCAACATCGAGCGGCGCAGATCGTCCAGTTCCATTTCAGGGCCGACGACCGGCGGATCTTTCACCATGACTTCACTGACGCGACGATCGCCGAGCGAGCCCTTGCCTTCATCGAGTGCCGACAGCACCTCGCGAAAGCTCAACATTCCGACCAGTCGCCCATGGTCCATCACGACCAGAGAGCCGATGTCGTAATCGACCATGCAACTGACTGCTTCAGACAAGCGCCCCTCAGGGGAAATTGTGTAAACCGCGTTGCCCTTGATTGCGAGGATTTCCTTGGTCAGCATGCTACCTCCACTGGCGGCAGTCGATAAGCTGCGGCGAACGCCGAACGCAATGACGTTTGCCGTCCGAAACGCGCGTAGCGCACGTTATTTTGATGTTACTCCACGCCCCGTAAAGTACAAGGCAAGCGCCGCGCCCGCCCGGAGCGCTTTTTTGCCTCAGAAGTCACCGCGTCGAAGCGCGCCGCTTATCGATCTGTTTTCCGGGCCGTTACCACTTCACCACCACATTCGAGGTTGCGGGACAATCGGCGCTGCATCGCCGAAGATGCGCTCATCTCTCGCACTGTTGCCGCGCCGTCGTTCAATTCCGGCACGAGGCGGCGCTTTCCGTACATACTTGGCCAACGTATTTTTTGCTACGATAGCTGCCGTACGCACCTCCTCCGCGCGACCATTCGGCCGCGAAGCAAGCCTTTATTGAGCAAGGAACATGTATGAGCGAACAGATTCATCACATCAGCGACGGCACTTTTGAACCTGAAGTCCTCAAGTCGGACCTCCCGGTGCTGGTGGACTATTGGGCGGAATGGTGCGGCCCCTGCAAGGCCATCGCGCCCATTCTCGAAGAAGTCGCCAAGGAATACGACGGCCGCCTGAAAGTCGCCAAACTGAACGTGGACGACAACGTGGACATCCCAAAGAAGTACAACATCCGCGGCATCCCGACGCTCATGCTGTTCAAGAACGGCAACATGGAAGCTGTGAAAGTTGGCGCGTTATCGAAATCCCAGCTCACCGCGTTTCTGGACAGCAACATCTGAAAACGAGAAACTGGACACTATTCGGCCTCACTAATTCGCGCTAGACTCTGCTCCGCGTGGCCCCTACGCGCCGTTCCTCGGCGCGTACTCCTCTCCTGATTCGACTCCATTCTCCGCCGTCACCGGCATCCATTCGGGCATTTCTCTATGCACCTTTCCGACTTAAAAGCCCTGCACGTCAGCCAACTCATCGAAATGGCCGTGCAGAACGAAATCGACGGCTCCAACCGCATGCGCAAGCAGGAGCTCATCTTTGCGCTGCTAAAAAATCGCGCGAAAAAAGGGGACTCCATTTTCGGCGACGGGACGCTCGAAGTCCTGCCCGACGGGTTCGGTTTTCTACGTTCGCCGGACACCTCGTATCTCGCCAGCACTGACGACATCTACGTTTCGCCCTCGCAAATCCGCCGCTTCAATCTGCACACGGGCGACACCATTGAAGGGGAAATCCGCACCCCTAAAGACGGCGAACGCTACTTCGCGCTGGTAAAAGTCGACAAGGTCAACGGCGAAGCGCCCGAAGCTTCGAAAAACAAGATCCTGTTCGAGAACCTGACGCCGCTGCATCCGACCGAAGCATTCAAGCTGGAACGTGAAATCAAGGCCGAAGAGAACATCACCGGCCGCATCATCGACATCATTGCGCCGATCGGCAAAGGCCAGCGCGGCCTGCTCGTCGCACCGCCCAAGACCGGCAAAACGGTCATGCTGCAGCACCTGGCGCACGCCATCACATCCAACCATCCGGAAGTCGTTCTGATCGTGCTGCTGATCGACGAACGCCCGGAAGAAGTGACGGAAATGACGCGCTCGGTCAAAGGCGAAGTCGTGTCATCGACCTTTGACGAGCCGGCCACACGCCACGTCCAGGTGGCGGAAATGGTTATCGAAAAGGCGAAACGCCTGGTCGAGCATAAGAAGGATGTGGTGATCTTGCTGGACTCGATCACCCGCCTGGCGCGCGCCTACAACACCGTCGTACCGGCATCCGGCAAGGTCCTCACCGGAGGTGTGGACGCCAACGCACTGCAGCGGCCGAAACGCTTCTTCGGCGCGGCGCGCAATATCGAGGAAGGTGGCAGCCTGACAATTCTGGCTACCGCGTTGATCGACACCGGGTCGCGGATGGACGATGTGATCTACGAGGAATTCAAGGGCACCGGCAATTCGGAAATCCACCTTGATCGCCGTATGTATGAGAAGCGGATTTTCCCCGCCATCAACGTCAACCGCTCCGGCACGCGCCGCGAAGAATTGCTGATCAAACCCGAAATCCTGCAGAAAATC
>DATCWO010000080.1:0-3623 GCA_036566325.1 Burkholderiales bacterium
AAAGGTCTACGGCACGAATTGCGTAGCCTGTCATCAAGGCAATGGCAAGGGCATGCCGCCGATGTTCCCCGCGCTGGATGGCTCGAAAATCGTCAACGGTCCCAAGGCCGGACAAGTCGATATCGTGCTGCACGGCAAGCCGGGTACGGCGATGCAAGCATTCGGTCCGCAGTTGTCGGATTCCGATATCGCCGCAGTCATCACCTACACACGCAACGCCTGGGGCAACAAAGCCGCCGAGGGCGTAGTGCAGCCGGCCGACATCAAGTCGGCCCGCAAATAAGAAAGCTAGGAGCACATCATGAGCGCAGTCCTGGACCAACACGGCCACGCCCAGCACGACGACCATGCGCATCATCCGAAGGGGATCATGCGGTGGCTCGCGGCGACCAACCACAAGGACATCGGTACGATGTACCTGTTGTTCAGCCTCACGATGTTCATGACCGGCGGCGTGCTGGCCTTGGGCATCCGTGCTGAACTGTTCTACCCCGGCATGCAGGTGTGGAATCCGGAGTTCTTCAACCAACTCACCACCATGCACGGCCTCATCATGGTGTTCGGCGCGATCATGCCAGCGTTCGTGGGTTTCGCGAACTGGCAGATTCCGCTCATGATCGGCGCGCCCGACATGGCATTCGCGCGCATGAACAACTGGAGTTTCTGGTTGCTGCCGGCTGCCGGCTTGCTGTTTATCGCGTCATTCTTTGTGCCGGGTGGCGCAACCGCTGCCGGCTGGACGCTGTATGCGCCGCTGTCGACGCAAATGGGCCCAGGCATGGATCTGGCGATCTTCGGCCTGCATTTGATGGGCGCGTCCTCGATCATGGGTTCGATCAACATCATCGTGACCTCGCTCAATATGCGCGCGCCCGGCATGACGCTGATGAAAATGCCGATGTTCGTGTGGACATGGTTGATTACCGCCTATCTGCTCATCGCCGTAATGCCGGTGCTGGCTGGCGCGATCACGATGACGCTGATGGATCGTCACTTCGGCACGTCGTTCTTCAACGCCGCAGGTGGTGGTGACCCGGTGATGTACCAGCACATCTTCTGGTTCTTCGGTCACCCCGAGGTCTACATCATGATCCTGCCGGCTTTCGGCATCATCTCGCAGATCATTCCGGCCTTCGCGCGCAAGCCGCTGTTCGGCTATAGCTCGATGGTCTACGCCACCGCATCGATCGCGATTCTGTCGATGAGCGTCTGGGCGCACCACATGTTCACCGTGGGCATGCCGGCCGCCGGCGTTCTGTTCTTCATGTACGCGACGATTCTTATCGCGATTCCGACCGGCGTGAAGGTCTTCAACTGGGTTGCGACCATGTGGAAGGGGTCGATGACTTTCGAGACCCCGATGCTATTCGCCGTCGGCTTCATATTTGTGTTCTCGCTCGGCGGATTCACCGGCCTGATCCTCGCCATCGCGCCGATCGATATCCAGTTCCAGGATACTTACTACGTCGTGGCGCACTTCCACTATGTGCTGGTGGCCGGGGCGCTGTTCGGAATGTTCGGGGGCGCGTACTTCTGGCTGCCGAAGTGGTGCGGCGTGATGTACGACGAAACGCTGGGCAAGTGGCACTTCTGGCTGTCGCTCATTACGTTCAACATCACTTTCTTCCCGATGCACTTCCTTGGCATGGCGGGGATGCCGCGCCGGATTGCGGACTACGCGCCGCAGTTCGCCGACTACAACATGGTCGCTTCGATCGGCGGTTTCGGGTTCGGCATTTCGCAGTTGCTGTTCCTCTACATCGTGTTCAAGTGCACCGTGCTCAAGAAAGGTGAAGTTGCCCCGGCTCGGCCGTGGGAAGGTGCGGATTCCCTCGAGTGGACGCATCTGCCCTCGCCTGCGCCATACCATAGCTTCGAAGAACCGCCGGTCGTTCGTTGATCTGACAGGCAGAACGGGATCCCCGTGTCGAAAAATACCAAAACGGCGCTCGTTCTGCTGTCGATTGCAGCAGTGTTCTTCTTCGGCGTAATTGCCAAATATTGGTTGTTCGGGTAACGACACATGACGACAGAAACGGCCGCCAGCGTTGCATCAGCGAACAAACGGATACTGAAGAAACTGATCGTTGTCGCGTGCGCGATGTTCGGCTTTGGTTTTCTGCTGGTGCCTTTCTACGAGCAGATCTGCGAGATCACCGGCATTCGCAGTGTGATTCGCCCCGACAGCGCGCCGGCCAATACGCAGGTGGATTACGGTCGCTCGGTAACGATCGAACTCGACTCCAACACCCACGGCCTGCCGTGGGTGTTCAAGCCGAAGCAGCGTTCGGTCGAGGTGCATCCCGGCGCAATAACGACAGTGGTCTATGAAGTCCGCAATACCCAGGATCGGCCTGTCACCGGGCAGGCGATTCCGAGCTTCGGGCCGCAAGTTGCGGGACTGCACTTCAAGAAACTCGAATGTTTCTGTTTTCAGCAACAGACGCTTGCCGCGGGCGAAGTGCGCGAAATGCCGGTGGTATTCCTGGTAGACAATGATTTGCCGACCGACGTCAATACGATCACGTTGTCCTACACGTTTTTCGAGGTCGCCGGAACGAACGGTAAGCGCGGATGAGCGCGACCCTGGCCCAGGCGCCGAAAAAGGCAGAACTTCTGACGGGATTTTGTTTGTACTGATTCCGGTGGCGCGCGCGGCGCTCCACCTGGCTACAGGTTGATTCGAAAATAAGCGGGAGGGGACATGGTCCTTAACAATGCAGCGAAATACTTCGTTCCAGCGCCATCGCGCTGGCCGATCATCGGTTCGGTTTCCCTGTTCACGATGGCGGCGGGCGCCGCGGCCTGGTTCAATGGCGCGCACCTGGGCTCGTGGGTGCTGCTGGCGGGCTTCGCCGGCCTCGTCTACATGATGGTTGGCTGGTTCGGCAACGTCATTCACGAATCGCAGAGCGGCATGTACAACCGCCGTGTCGACGTCTCGTTTCGCTGGGGCATGAGCTGGTTCATTTTTTCGGAAGTGATGTTCTTCGCCGCGCTCTTTGGCGCGCTCGCCTGGGCCCGCCTCTATTCGGTGCCGGATCTCGGTGGCATTGAAGCCAAGTTGCTGTGGCCGGACTACTCCGCCACCTGGCCGACCGTGGGGCCGGGCTTCGATACGCAGTTCACGCCGATGAGCGCGTGGGGCATTCCCGCATTCAACACCCTGTTGCTATTGACCTCGGGTGTGACGATCACCTGGGCGCACCATGCGCTGAAGGAAGATCACCGTAACCAGTTGATCATCGGCCTGTTGCTGACCGTGCTGCTGGGTATAACCTTCCTCGGTTTCCAGGTCTATGAATACGCCCACGCCTACGCTGATCTGAACCTCAAGCTGACTTCGGGAATTTTCGGCACGACCTTCTTCATGCTGACGGGATTCCACGGCTTTCACGTGACCGTGGGCACGATCATGTTGATCGTCATTCTGATCCGCGCAATCAAAGGGCATTTCCGCCCGGAGCACCATTTCGCGTTCGAAGGCGTGGCCTGGTACTGGCACTTCGTCGACGTGGTGTGGCTCGGCCTGTTCATCGTGGTCTACTGGCTGTAAACGGTTTTGCCGGGCGCGCGTAAGCGTCCCGGCACCGATTAAGGAGGAGGCGCTCCGCAGAGAGCGT
>DATCWO010000221.1:0-2498 GCA_036566325.1 Burkholderiales bacterium
GTCAATCGCGGCACGCCCGAACGTCCGGGACTGGTTTTGGCGCTCGACCGCGGCGGGCGCTGCACCGGCGTCGCCTATCGAATTCCGGGCACCGTTGCCGTCGATGAACTGCGCCTGCTGTGGCGGCGCGAGATGTTGCTCGGCTCTTACACGCCGCGCTGGGTGCATGCCACGCATGGTTCAAACTCACTGCGCGCACTGGCCTTTGTCGTAAACAGAGAGCGGCCCGGCTATGCCGGCCGCATGCCAGTCGAAAACATCGCGGAAATCGTCCGCAACGCCACCGGCAAATTGGGCACCGGTCTCGATTACCTGCACATGACCCTCGACGGGCTTGCCGCACATGGCATCCGTGATCCGCACATCCTCAAGATCGATGCTCAACTCCGCGCGCAGCTCGCGGAAGATGCTGAGCCGAGCGAGCCCCGCGCGCGACTGCAACTCTGAAAAAACGCTCCGCCCGCGTTTTACATGTTTCGTCCAGCCTGAACTTGAGCTAGATATCAAAATGAACGCCACGACCTTCTGCGTATCTGGCGAATTCCGTGTACGGACGGATCGTCGGCCCGCACCGTGCAAGGACGACTCTGGATGTTACGCAACGCTTCCATTCAGCCGCCCAAACCGGGCCTGCGCGGCAACTACGACAGCGCGCGCCGCGACTATACGGTGGCGCAGGACTGGGGCCGCTACAGCCAGGACGAGCACGCCCTCTGGCAAATGCTCTATACGCGCCAACAGCGTCTGGTTGCACGCTATGCCTGCGCCGAATTCATCACGGCGCTGACGAAGCTCGACACCCCGCACGGCATTCCGCGCTTCGATCAGGTCAACAGGAAACTGCGCCACGCGACCGGCTGGGAAATCGTCGCCGTGCCGGGTCTCATCCCCGATCGGGAATTCTTCCAGCACCTGGCTCACCGCCGCTTTCCCGTGACGGTATGGCTGCGCACCCCGCAAGAGTTCGATTACATCGTCGAGCCTGATCTGTTTCACGACTTTTTCGGCCATGTGCCACTGCTCTTCGACGGCGTCTACGCCGAACACCTGCAAGCCTACGGTCAGGGCGGCCTCAAGGCCCTGCCGCTCGACGGGCTGACTTATCTCGCGCGGCTGTACTGGCACACCATCGAATTCGGCCTCGTCCGCACCCCGGACGGCGTGCGTGCCTACGGCGCGGGATTGCTTTCGTCAAGCGCGGAACTGCCGTACGCCATCAATGACGCCGCGCCCCCTCGCATCGCCTTCGATCTGCTGCGCGTCATGCGCACCGACTTCCGCATCGACACATACCAGGCCGCGTATTTCGTGATCGACAACTTCGCCCAACTGCTGCGCGACACGGCGCCCGATTTCACGCCGTACTACGAACAGCTCAAGCAGTTGCCGGTGCTTGCTCCCGGCGCACTGATTCCGGCTGACCGGCTGCTGCTGCACTGAAACGCACTGCTAGAATCGACGCCTTTCCCCAGACCGGCTCGACCGCACCCGAGAAGAATGAAACTCGCCAGTCTCAAGAACGGTACACGCGATGGCGCACTGTGCGTCGTATCGCGCAATCTCAAACTCGCCACCATCGCCTATGACGTCGCGCCGACCCTGCAGGCGGCCCTGGACGATTGGGACTACTGCGCGCCGATGCTCGGCACACTGTACGAGGAAGCCAATCGCCAGCCGCAGGGTTCGCGCTGGTTCGAACTCGACCCGACACAGTTGGCCGCACCGCTGCCGCGCGCCTTTCAATGGATCGGCGCTTCGGCCTACCCGTCGCACATGGAACGGCTGCGCAAGGCGCGCGGCATGGCCATGCCCGAAAACAGTCGCAAGGAACCTTGGTTGTTGCAGGGGCGCTCCGACAACCTGATCGGCGCGCGCGACGACATCGCCATTGAATCGGCCGATCTGGGCCTCGACCTCGAAGCCGAAATCGCCATCGTCACCGGCGACGTTCCGCAAGGCGTCAAGCGCGAAAAGGCGAGCGAACACATTCGCCTGTTCATGCTCGCCAACGACTGGACGGCACGCGAACTGGTGTCGACTGAATTGACACGCGGCGCCGGACTGTTCCACAGCAAACTGGCGGTTGCATTCTCGCCCGTGGCCATCACACCCGACGAACTCGGTTCGGCATGGGACGGCCGCAGGGTTCAGCTTGCGCTCGAAGTGCACCTTAATGACACGGTACTGGGAACCCCGCATGCCGGCACCGACATGCAATTCGACTTCTCCACTCTGATCGCAGCCGCCGCGCGACAACATCCATTGAGCGCCGGGACAATCATCGGCTCGGGTGCAGTCTCCAACAGCGAGGCATCGGTAGGTGTTTGTTCGATCGCGGAAAAGCGTGCGCTGGAGCAATTCGGGGAGAGTGCAAATCTCACCCCGTTTCTCGCTTTCGGCGATCGGGTTGCCATCGACATGCGCAACGCCTCAGACGATTCCCTGTTCGGTCGCATCGAGCAATGTGTGGTGCAGACGCAGGCGCGTCGCAAGCCCGC
>DATCWO010000046.1:0-4235 GCA_036566325.1 Burkholderiales bacterium
ATTCGCCGGCTTTTCGCCGGCCTTCGGCTTCGGTTGGATCACGGCGCGCACGCGCGAATCGCCGCTTGCTTCAGGCGCTGCGTTCTTGTCGCTCTTCACGGTAAAGAAATCCGCGCGTGAATCGTAGGAGATGTAGTTGCCCTGCACTTCGTCCTTGTCCCGCGTGAGGCGCGCTTTGTCGAACAGTTCGACGAATTCCTTCTTGCCGTCGTATTCGATGCGCAGCGCCTCGCCGTCGATCCATTCGTTGGTATTTTCGCGTCGCTGGCGGAAGGTGGCCGGCTTGCCGTAGGCAGTGGCATGTTGAAAGCCGCTTTCGTCCTTGCGCACGATCAGTTTGTCGGCGCGCAGGTTGAAACTGCCCTGCGTCAGAATGACGCGGCCTTCGAAGACGGCGATCTGCTTGGTGTCGTCGGCGGTCAATCGATCGGATTCGATGTTGACCGGCTGATCGCGATCCGACTGGGCGAACGTAGCATGGGCGGGCAGGGCAGCAAGGCAGAATGCTGCCAGCATGCGAGCCCAGAAACTGTTGTACACGTTGAATTTTCGCAATGTGCGAACAAGAGGACGCGCCCCTTGCATCTCCCTAAAACAACAGGACGCGCGCTAGCAAAACTTCTACTTCGCGCTTCCGCCCGATTTCATATAAACGCCGGTCACTCTGGACCGAAGCTGAATGTGCCCGGTGTTGCTGTTGACTTCCATGCCGACGCCTTTCAACCGCGATCCACCCTCTGTGATCAAAACTTCCTCGGGCGTGCGCGCAAGCTGATCGTCGGGAAACACTTGCAGGTATTTCGTTTCTACGCGCAACTCGGGATGCTGCGCCGTCGCTATCCGCCTGACCGTTACGTTGCCGTACAGGCGGACCTCTTCCCCGGTGCCATTCACGATGCCACGATCTGCCGTGATATGGATCGGCGGTCGTGTCGGACTCAAATGAATGAGATGCGGCTGTTCCAGTTCGCTGGTCTCGTCGTCGGGGAAATGTACCATCCGAAGCGCGCTGAGCGTAGCGCTGGGCTGCCCCTGCTTGCCGATTTCCGTGGTCGAGAAATTTTCGATGATGAAATCCGGATCATGGCGAAGCGCAGCCTTGGCATCTTGATCGGGACCTCGCACCGCGTATTCCAGCCACGCGCTCATCAGGGCGAGTCCAATGACGAGTGCTAGCGGAAATAGCGTGCTGGAGCGGGACTTCATGCCAGAAAGCGCGCGATTGCCTGATCCAGCTTGCCTTGCGATTGCAGGATGAGTTCGCACACTTCCCGCGCCGCGCCGCCGCCGGCCGGCGCTTCGGTCACGTAATGCGCACGGGTACGCACTGCCGCAGGCGCTTGCGGAACGGTCGCGGCAAAGCCGCAGCGGCTCAGGATGCCGAGATCCGGCAGATCATCGCCCATGTAACCGCACTGACTCAGTTCAAGACCGAGTTCGAGGCGCAGCGCGTCGAAAATATCGAATTTGTGTTCGACGCCCTGATGCAGCCGTCGAATGCCGAGATGCTGCGCACGCAGCGCTACCAGCCTGGATTCTCGTCCGGTGATGATCGCCAGTTCGACGCCGTTATCCTGCAGCAGCTTGAGGCCCAGTCCGTCGAGTGTGCTGAATCCCTTGGTTTCCTCGCCCGAGTCGCTGAGATACAGCGTGCCGTCGGTCAGGATGCCGTCCACGTCGAAGGCCATGAACTTGATGCCGCGTGCGCGCTCCAGTGCCTCGTTGTTCATGCCTAGACGACTTTCGCTTCGAACAAGTCGTGCATGTTGAGCGCGCCGATGAGTCGGCCGGCCTCGTCCGTCACCAACAGTTGATTGATGCGTCGCTGCTCCATCACCGCAACCGCCTCGACGGCCAGTTCGTCCGGCCCGATGGTCAGCGGCGCCGGCGTCATCAGTGCGCTGATGTGCGCGCCCCGCAGATCGACGCCGCGTTCGACCGCGCGGCGCAAATCGCCGTCGGTGAAGATGCCGAGCACTTGATGGTTTTCGTCGACGATTGCCGTCATGCCCATGCCCTTGCGCGACATTTCCAGAATCGCATCGGTCAGCGCTGCGCCTTTCGTTACGGCCGGCGTGCGATCGCCCGATTGCATGACGTCATGCACGTGCGTGAGCAGCCGGCGGCCGAGCGAGCCGCCCGGATGAGAGCGGGCGAAGTCGTCCGGTTTGAAGCCGCGCGCATCGAGCAGCGCCACCGCCAAGGCGTCGCCGAGCGCGAGCGTTGCGGTCGTGCTTGCTGTCGGCGCAAGGTTGAGCGGGCACGCCTCCTTGGTCACATGAATGTCCAGATGCGCATCGGCCTCTTTGGCGAGCGTCGATTGTGGGTTGCCCGTCATCGCGATCAGTTTCGCGCCGCCGCGCTTGACCAATGGAATGATCGTCAGCAGTTCTTCGCTTTCGCCGGAATAGGAAATGGCGATCAGCACATCGTGCCGGGTAATCATTCCCAGATCGCCATGGCTCGCTTCGGCGGGGTGCACGAAGAACGCCGGTGTGCCGGTGCTGGCGAGCGTCGAGGCGATCTTGCGCCCGACGTGACCGGATTTGCCGATGCCGCTGACGACCACGCGCCCGCTGCAAGACAGGACGAGTTCGATGGCGCGCAGAAATGCATCGTCGAGGCGATCGATCAATGCCGTGACGGCAGCGGCCTCGATTTGAAGCACTTCGCGAGCGAGTTGCAAAGCATCTTTCGACACTTCGACCTGTTGCGTTGGTGTGGCAGCCTTTATCATGCGTAAAAGTATAGCAAACGGCCCCCTCCTTCCCGCTGCCTGAATGCACCCGCAAGCATGACCGATACCCTGCAGTTGGTGCTGATTCTGCTTGCGAGCGCGGTGTTCGTGGTGGTGATCTTTCGCAGCCTGCAACTGCCGCCGCTGCTGGGCTATCTGATCGTCGGCGTGCTGATCGGCCCCAATCTGCCCGGGCCAACCTTCAATCTGGAGGAAACGCAGCATCTGGCCGAATTCGGCGTGGTGTTCCTCATGTTCACCATCGGCCTGGAATTCAGCCTTGCCCGGCTGTTCCATATGCGTCGCCTCGTATTCGGGCTGGGCGGCGCCCAGGTGCTGTTGACCATGGTCGCGCTGGGCGGCGTTCTCATTGCCTTCGGCATGTCATGGGAGCCCGCGGTGGCCTTGGCCGCCGCACTGGCAGTCTCGTCCACCGCCATCGTCATTCGCATGCTGTCCGACCGCCTGGAAACCGAAACACCGCACGGCCGCGAAGTCATCGGCGTGCTGCTGTTCCAGGATCTGGTAATCGTGCCGTTCCTGGTTATTTTCCCTGCGCTGGCCGGTGCGAGCGAAAACCTTGCGAGTGTGCTCGGCTGGGCGCTCGCGAAGGCCGCGGTGATCCTGACGCTGGTGCTGTTCTTCGGACAACGGCTGATGCGCGGATGGTTCAACCTGGTTGCGCGTCGTCGCTCGAACGAACTGTTCATCATCAACGTGCTGTTCATTACGCTGGGCTTGGCGTACGTCACCGAACTGGCCGGGCTGTCGCTGGCGCTCGGTGCGTTCGTGGCCGGCATGCTGATTTCCGAAACGGAATATCGGCATCGGGTGGAAGAAGACATCCGCCCCTTCCGCGATGTACTGCTTGGGCTGTTCTTCATCACCACCGGCATGCGCCTGGAACTGCATTCGGTCATCGATTACGCGCCGATCGTGGCGGCGTTATTCATCGGTCCGATGCTGCTCAAGTTCGCCATCGTGGCCGGCTTGTCGCGTTTTCTAGGCAGCACGCCCGGGACCGCGATCCGATCCGGTCTGTGCCTTGCGCAGGCGGGAGAATTCGGTCTCGTTCTGCTCGCGTTCGGCAGCGATCTGAAACTGTTCGAACCGGCGATAGCACAAGCGGCAATCGCGGGCGTGGTGTTGTCGATGCTCGCGTCCCCCTTTCTTATTCAGCATAGCGACCGGATCGCGCTGCGCATTTCGCGCACGGAATGGATGCGACGCTCCCTGCAATTGCATCAGGTGGCCGTGACCAGCATCAGCACCGAACAGCATGTGGTGATCTGCGGCTATGGACGTACCGGCCAGAGTCTCGCGCGCTTTCTCGAGCGCGAAGGTGTCAGTTATGTCGCGCTCGACCTCGATCCGGAACGCGTGCTGGCGGCTTCCGCGGCAGGGGATAACGTCGTGTACGGCGATGCCGCGCGTCGCGAAACGCTGATCGCGGCAGGGCTCGGTCGTGCACGCGCGCTGGTCATTTCGTTCATCGATA
>DATCWO010000146.1:0-8585 GCA_036566325.1 Burkholderiales bacterium
AGCCATCGTCCTCACCATCGACGCGATCGGTCAGGGCTCGTCGGATGAATACGAGCGTCTGGGCAAACCGCGGCCGTGGCTGCCTTACGGCAACTTCAAGACCGGTAGCGCCAACGCGTTCAAGACCAATCTTTCGTGGAATGACGTGGAGTTCATCCGCAAGATCACCGGACTGCCGGTCATCGTCAAAGGCATTACGCGACCCGAAGACGCGGTGGCGGGTGTGAAGGCCGGGGCTGCGGCAGTTCAGGTTTCCAACCACGGCGGCCGTGCGCTCGACGGCACACCGGCTGCGATCACTGTGCTGCCCAAAGTGGCCGACGCGCTGCAAGGCGATGTGCCCATCATCATGGACAGCGGAATTCGTCGCGGAACCGATGTGGTGAAGGCGCTTGCGCTAGGCGCGAACGCCGTCGCCATCGGCAGACCGTTGATGTACGGCCTGACGGTCGGCGGACCCGGCGGCGTGAGCGGCGTGATGGAGTATTTCGAACGCGAGCTGGTGAACACCATGCTGCATAGCGGTGTGAGCAACGTCGCCGCGTTGGGACGCGAGCATGTCCGGCCGTCGGCTACTGCACGAGCCGGCGCCTTAAGCATCTGATTTGCCCAACAGCTCGGCCTTCGCTAAAGCTCAGGCCCGCACTCGCAAGCTCGTGCGTCCCAAAAGGCATGCGTTTTGATCGAACCAGGAGGCCTCTCAAGCTTCCCACTGAGCCAAACAAAAACGCCCCGCAAGGGGGCGTTGTTGTTTGGCGGAGAGCGAGGGATTCGAACCCTCGATACGGTTTTTGACCATATACTCCCTTAGCAGGGGAGCGCCTTCGACCACTCGGCCAGCTCTCCGAATCGGCGCAGATGTTACGTGGTCCGACCCATCGGGTCAAACCTCAGGAGCAGTCTTTTTACGCCGTGCACGCGGGCTTTATGCCTCCTGCTCGAGCCCGAACTCCTTGTGCAGCACACGCACGGCGAGTTCCATGTACTTCTCATCCACCACGACCGAAATTTTGATCTCGGAAGTGGAGATCATGCGGATGTTGATGCCTTCTTCGGCTAGTGTGCGGAACATCCGGCTCGCGATACCGACATGCGAACGCATGCCGACGCCAACCATCGAAACCTTGCACACCTTGTTGTCGCCGACGATGCTTCGTGCACCGATATGCGCCTGCACCTTCTGCGCAATCTCCATCGCCTTGTTGTAGTCGCCACGAGGAATGGTGAAGGAGAAATCCGTCGTGTCATCCACGCCGGCATTCTGGATGATCATGTCGACATCGATATTCGAATCCGCAATCGGGCCGAGAATCGCGTAAGCGATGCCAGGACGATCGGGCACGCCGGTTACCGTAATTTTCGCTTCGTCGCGACTGAAAGCGATACCCGAAATGACAGCCTTTTCCATCTTTTCGTCTTCCTCGAAAGTAATCAGCGTGCCATCGCCTTCGTCCTGAAAGCTGGAGAGCACACGCAAGCGCACCTTGTATTTGCCCGCGAATTCAACTGCGCGAATCTGCAACACCTTGGAGCCGAGACTCGCCATCTCGAGCATTTCCTCGAAGGTGACGGTCTTCAGCCGGCGCGCCTCGGGAACGATGCGCGGATCGGTCGTATAGACGCCGTCCACATCGGTGTAGATATGGCATTCGTCGGCCTTCAGCGCCGCAGCCAGTGCGACGGCAGATGTGTCTGAGCCGCCGCGACCCAGCGTGGTGATATTCCCCTGCGCGTCCATGCCCTGAAAGCCGGCGACGACCGGAATGCAGCCGTCGGCCAGATCCTGGTGCAACCGCTCCTCGTCGATAGACTGGATGCGTGCCTTGGTATGTGCGCTGTCGGTAAGAACGCTGACCTGGGCGCCGGTATAGCTTTTCGCTTTCAGTCCGAGATCCATCAGCGCCATCGACAACAGACCGATCGTGACCTGTTCTCCGGTCGCTGCGATAACGTCGAGTTCACGCGGATCAGGCTGTGCCTGAACCTCCTTGGCGAGTGCCAGCAGGCGATTCGTTTCGCCCGACATGGCGGACAGCACCACGACGAGGTCGTGTCCCATCGCCTTCCAACGAGCGACGCGTTGTGCGACGGCTTTGATGCGCTCGACGCTGCCCACCGAAGTGCCGCCGAATTTCTGGACGATCAGTGCCATACAGAGTCCGAAAAAAGGCGTAATTCTAGCCGATTACGGAGCGTTTTCGCAGCTGCAAAGCGCACGCCGGCGCACTGTTTTACGGGCGCAATCCACCCGCCTCGGCGCGAGGCCTATGCTACGATTGCCGCGCGCCCAAGAAGAATGCGCCTGGAGACGAGAAGATGAAACTCTTCAATTTCATGGTGAACCCCAAGGAAGTCCGACAAAAACTCGGACTCAATCAGGAAGAGTTCTGGACCAAGATCGGCGTCACGCAAAGCGGCGGTTCCCGCTATGAAAGCGGTCGTTCGATGCCCAAGCCGGTGCGCGAGCTATTGCGGCTGGTGCATGTGGAAAAACTCGACCTGAGCAAAGTGAAGAAAGAGGATTTCGAAGTCATCGAATACCTCAAGAACGAGCAGCCCGACCTCTATCGCAATCTGCGCAAGGTCGCCAAATCCAAGCGTCGCAAGGACGCTGGCCCCGAAGAAGGCTGAGCGCCCGTTCGGAGGCAAGGCCTCACCGCCGCGCACGTTGTTCGGCGTATAAAAACAAAAGCCCGCATTGCGGGCTTTTTGATTTGGCGGTAGCGAAGAGATCGAACTAGCGAACGGTCGCGCGCTACCGGCTTTCAAGGCCGGAACTGTGCTCGGCCGTTACCCGCCGACGGCGTCGCATCAGATCTCGACATCGATGGAACCTTGCAAAGTGCCCGACTCGCCCCATAGCACATTGCCGCCGTCGATGAACGCGGCTTTCACATTCGGATTTTTCTTTTGGAAAGCCTCTGACATGCGCGCCAGCGGCTCGTTGAACTCAACCACGCAGGCATCGTCTGAACGTTTCACTCTGAACAACGTGAGACCACCGGCGAACAATAGCGTCGTACCGTCGTCCAGGCCTTCGAGTTCGCGCCTCAGATCGCCGACAGTCGCGGGTTTCTCTTCAAATTCCTCTTCCATATTGTCCCCAGTGGTTTTTAGGCGGCTTTGCCATGCGCGCCAATCACGATATCACGCACATTCGATGCGCCGTGGTGCCAATCTTGTCATTAGCTTTCGCCCTGCTTCTTGGAGAGCTACCAGCAACCCTGAAACTACCGTCATCTCCGAAGGGTTTCGGAATATTGGCGGAAGCGGTGAGATTCGAACTCACGAACGGTTGCCCGTTGCCGGTTTTCAAGACCGGTGCAATCGACCACTCTGCCACGCTTCCATATTCTGTTTGTTGCCGGTTTTGCCTCCGACATAACGCGGCGTGCCGCCGCATTAGGCTCAGCCGCGCTTCCATCTTCTTGTATTTCAACGGCTTGCGAGCGCGGCGATTATATCATCGGCCTTCACCGAATTTGTCCATTTTGCGGCTCATGTGGCTATACTCGCGTTGAACCTTGGCCGCATAACCTCATCTAAATCAGCGTCCAATCAAAGACATCACAGGAGAGGAATCTCATGGAACCACGAATGCAACCGGGTCAGACGAACGTGCAATTCGGGCGCACCGCCGATCAGGGCGCTGTCCAGAATCGCGTACTGCGCAACACCTACATGCTGCTCGCACTAACGATGGTTCCCACCATCATCGGTGCAGTGGTCGGCATGCAGACCGCCGGCCTGCTCATGGCGAGCCCGATGATCGGCTCGCTCGTCGTGCTGGCCGCCGTCATCGGCCTTCAATTCGCCATTGCCGCCAATCGCAACAGTTGGGTGGGCGTAGCCCTGCTGCTGTTGATGACCGGCGTCCTCGGCTGGTTCCTGGGGCCGATGCTCAATTACGCCCTCAGCCTTAGCAACGGCATGCAGTTGGTTGGCTACGCAGCCATTGGCACCGGCATCGTCTTCTTCAGCATGGGCGCCATCGCCACGACGACCAAGCGCGACTTCAGTTCGATGGGCAAGTTCCTGTTCGTCGGCATGATCGCCCTGCTGATTGCAATGGTCGCCAACATGTTCCTGCAGATCCCGGCGCTGGCGCTGACGATCTCCACGCTGGTGATCGTCGTGTTCTCGCTATTCCTGCTCTACGACCTGCAACGCATCATCCGCGGCGGCGAGACGAACTACATCATGGCGACGACGGGCGTGTACATCAGCCTGTTCAACATCTTCGCCAACCTATTGCAGTTGCTGCTGGCATTGGCCGGCAACCGCGAATAAGCGGCTGCAACTCCAACGCAAAAGGGCCGCTCGCGAGCGGCCCTTTTTTATGTGATCGGCAATATCAACGCTCGAACAGCGCCATCGATTCGACGTGCGCGGTGTGCGGAAACATGTTGATCACACCAGCAGCCTTGAGCACATAGCCCTTGGTGTGCACCAGCACTCCAGCATCGCGCGCAAGCGTCGCTGGATCGCAGGACACGTAAACGATCCGAGCCGGCGCGCTGTCGCCCAGCGCCTTGACGATTTCGATGGCGCCCTCGCGCGGCGGATCGATCAACAGCTTCGTGACGGTCGGCAGGCGTGCGCAACTCGCCTCCTCGAATAGATCTGCGACCTCGAAGCGCGCCTTCAACCCGTTCGCCTCCGCATTCCGTGCGGCTCGGGCAACCAGCCCGGCATGGCCTTCGATACCGATGACCTCCGCGCCCGTTGCAGCGATCGGCAAGGTGAAATTTCCCAGGCCGCAAAACAGATCGAGCACCTTTTCGCCCGGCTGCGGATCGAGCAAGCGCAGCGCGCGTCGAACCAGAACCGTATTGACGGCGTGGTTCACTTGCGTGAAATCGGTCGGAGAAAAGTAAATGCGGACCCCGAACTCGGGGAGCTTGTAATACAGCGGCGCCGCATCAAGCGGATAGAACGGTAGTGCAGTCTCGGGGCCACGAGTCTGCAGCCAGAACTGGATACCATGGCGATCGGCGAACGCCCTCAGCAACGCCTCATCTTGCGCATTGAGCGACTCAAGGATGCGCAACACCAGCACCGTGATTTCGGCGCCGACGGCGACTTCGATTTGTGGCACGCGATCCGGAATCGACAATGCCGCGATCAGTTCCCGCAACGGATCAAGCAGCGCAGCGACATGTTGCGGCAATACTTCGCAGCCATGCATATCCGCCACAAAGGTGCTGCGGCGCTCACGGAATCCCACCAGGGCGCCGCCTTTTTTCTGCACCATCCGAACCGACAGGCGCGCACGATGCCGGTAGCGCCACGACTCACCATGCACCGGAGGCAGCATCTGCTCGGGACTCACGTTCCCGAGATGCGCCAGCGCATCCTCGAGCACGCGCTGCTTGGCAGCGACCTGCATGCGCGATTCGATATGCTGCATGACACAGCCGCCACAGGTGCCGAAATAGGTGCACTGCGGTGTCGTCCGTGCGGCACTTTCGCGCAGTACCCGTACGGTATGCGCCTGCTCGTATGACCGTTTCGTGCGGTAGGAGTCGTATTCGACCGTCTCACCCGGCAAGGCGCCTTCGATGAAAATGGCTTTGCCGTCGACGTGGGCCACGCCCCGTCCTTCCCGGTCCAGAGATTCGATTACGGCGTTGGGCAATTCATGCAACCTAGGGATGAAATAAGAACTTGCGGGTCTACGCACCACGCCATTGGGACAGAAATTCCGGCCAGTGCGGCGCTTCTATTTTGGCGAGCGAACTCCGGACGAGATCGAGCTCACGCTCGTACTGTGCGCGATCGATACAACCGCGCATCATCTGGAAACGCAGAAAGACCAGCCAGGTATTGACCACGTCGGTTTCGCAGTAGTTGCGGATTTCCTCGATGCGGCCTTCGCTGTACGCGTGCCAGACCTGCGAGCCGTCCATGCCGAGCTTGCCGGGGTAACCCATCATTTTCGCCAGCTGATCGAGCGGCGCGTTGGCGCGCGGCTGATACAGCGCCAACAGATCCATGAGGTCGAGATGCCGGCTGTGATAACGGCTGATGTAGTTGTTCCACTTGAAGTCGCGACTGTCGTGGTAATCGCCGTCGCCGCAGTCCCAATACCGTGCTGCGACGACGCCATGGAGCAGACTGCGATAGTGCATCACCGGCAGGTCGAAGCCACCGCCGTTCCATGAAACCAGTTGCGGGGTGTACTTTTCCACGCCGTCGTAGAAACGCTGCAGCAGAACGGCTTCAGTGTCTTCGGGCGTGCCGAGCGACCACACTCTGAACGCCTCGTTTTCACGCAGGACGCACGAAATCGCCACGACGCGCTGCAGATGCAGCGGCAGGAAATCCGTGCCGTTGGTCGCGCGCCGGCGCTGAAACGCCAGATCGGCCACCTCCGCGTCGGACAGCTCCGGATCGATATCGTGGATGGTTCGATAGCCCGCCACATCGGGAACGGTTTCGATATCGAATACCAGCGTGGCCGCCATCCGCATTACTCCGGAAATACGCCGGTGGATAGATATCGATCGCCGCGATCGCACACGATCGAGACGATCACCGCATTTTTCACCGTGGCCGAAATGCGCAACGCAACCGCCAGCGCACCGCCGGACGAAATGCCGGCAAAGATGCCTTCCTCGCGCGCCATGCGGCGCGCCATTTCCTCCGCATCCGCCTGGCTGACCGGCTCCAGACGATCGACCGTGGAGCTGTCGTAAATCCTGGGCAGATAGGCTTCCGGCCATTTACGGATGCCGGGAATCTGCGACCCTTCCTCAGGCTCGCAGCCGATGATCTGGATGTTGCGATTCTTGGCCTTGAGGAAACGCGAGCAGCCCACGATCGTGCCGGTCGTTCCCATGCTGCTGACAAGGTGCGTGATGCGCCCTTCGGTGTCGCGCCAGATTTCCGGCCCGGTGCCTTCGTAATGCGAACGCGGATTGTCCTGATTGGCGAACTGATCGAGCATGAAGCCCTTGCCTTCGGCAACCATTGCATCGCCCAGATCGCGCGCCGCTTCCATGCCGCCGGCACGCGGCGTGAGAACGATCTCCGCGCCGAACGCACGCATGGTCTGGCGCCGCTCCACGGACAGGTGTTCCGGCATGATCAGGATCATGCGATAGCCGCGTATCGCCGCGGCCATCGCCAGCGCGATGCCGGTGTTGCCGCTGGTCGCTTCGATCAGCGTATCGCCCGGCTTGATGTCGCCGCGTTCTTCCGCGTGCTTGATCATCGAAATCGCCGGACGATCTTTCACCGATCCGGCCGGATTGTTGCCTTCCAGCTTGCACAGCACGATATTGCTGGTCTTCCCGGGCAGACGCTGCAACTGCACCAGCGGTGTATCGCCTATCGTCGCTTCAATCGTTTTATACATCAGTCTTCCTTGCCTTCTCGTCGCAACAATTCGTCGACATAGCGTTCGACGCCCTCGGCGACGGACAGAAACGGAGCCTGATAATCCGCCTCGCGCAAGGCGTTGATATCGGCTTCGGTATAGCTTTGATATTTCCCCTTCAGCGCGTCGGGGAACGATACGTATTCGATAGCCCCCAGCGCCTTCAGTTCATCGAGCGAGGCGGCCGGTTTGCGCTCCAGACGACGGCAGGCGTTGATCGTGGCGACGGCGACATCGTTGAACGATTGCGCGCGCCCGGTGCCGACGTTGTAGATGCCAGAATACTGCGGATGCTCGAGAAAATGCAGGTTCACTTTCACCACGTCTTCAACCGAGACGAAATCGCGCTGCTGTTCGCCATCGGCGTAACCATCGGTGCCGGCAAACAGCTTCACGTAACCACCGGCGCGATACTGATTGAAGAAATGCCACGCCACCGATGCCATGCGTCCTTTGTGCGCTTCGTTCGGGCCATAGACGTTGAAATAGCGGAAGCCGGCAATCTGTCCGTCCGCATCGCCAAGACGCTGGCGCACGACCTGATCGAAGAGGAATTTCGAGTAGCCGTAGATGTTCAGCGGCGACTCGAACTCGCGCGCTTCGCGAAAGGTGCGCCCACCGCCATATACCGAGGCCGATGACGCATAGATGAACGGAATCTCTTCCTCCTGGCAGAAGTCCAGCAGCGCCAGCGAGTAGCGATAGTTGTTGTCCATCATGTAATGGCCGTCGGTTTCCATGGTGTCGGAGCAGGCGCCCTGATGCAGCACCGCCTCGAATGTCCCCTCGAAGACCCCCGCGCGGACGCGGTCGACAAAATCCTCCTTGTCGAAGTAATCGGCGATTTCGCAGTTCACCAGATTGCGGAACTTGTCCGCTCGCGTGAGGTTATCGACTGCGATGATGTTGCTGATGCCGCGCTCGTTCAACGCACGAACGAGGTTGGAACCGATGAAGCCGGCAGCGCCGGTTACGACGTAATAGGTACTCATGAGGTGGCGGCGCCTTTGAGATCGGCAAGCAATTCGTCCGGGTGAACGACGGCCGTGCCTAGTTTACCAACGACGATGCCGGCAGCGTGATTGGCGATCCGCATGGCTTCTTCCATCGACGCGCCGCTCGCCAGCATGGCGCCCAACGTGGCGATCACCGTATCGCCCGCACCGCTCACGTCGTATACCTCGCGCGCGTGAGTCGGCTCGTG
>DATCWO010000198.1:0-5164 GCA_036566325.1 Burkholderiales bacterium
GTGGGCGCGTTTGCGCTGGACTGGTACGTGCGCGACCGACGCGCCGGGCAGACGGTGCATGTGCCGACGAGCGTGCAAAACCCCTCCGCAGCGAAACAGCTGGATCTCGCCGTGAAACCAATGCCGGTGGCACAGTCCGTCGCGCCGGAAGCGGTGGCGGCGGAACCCGCTCCGGTCATACCCGAGCCCGTCGTTGAAGCGGCGCCGGAGATGAAAGAGCCGGTCGCGTCGGCACCTGTCGCTCCAGCCAGTGAACCTGTGAATGCGGTTGTGGGCAAACCGCTGCAAATGCGTTTCAGCGACAAGGTCTGGGTGGAGGTCAAGGATGCCCGGGGTAAAGTGCTGGTTTCCCGTCTCGCCGGAGCGGGAACGCTGCTCGCGCTGGATGGGACGCCGCCGCTTTCGGTCGTGCTCGGGAATGCCGCGGCCGTGGAGTTGAGCTATGGTGGCGAACGGATCGATCTCGCCGCACACGCGCCTTCCGGCGTGGCGCGTCTGACACTGGAATAGCAATGAGCGCAGGTCTTCGTCGTTCGTCTCGCATGGTCCGCATCGGTCACGTCGCGGTGGGTGGCGATGCGCCGGTGATGGTGCAGTCGATGACCAACACCGATACGGCGAACGCAGCGGCCACTACGCGCCAGGTATACGAACTGGCGCAGGCCGGCTCCGAAGTCGTGCGTATCACGGTGAATACCGCAGAAGCGGCTGCGCAGGTCGCCAATATCCGCGCCCGGCTGGATGCGATGAATTGCGACGTGCCGCTGGTAGGCGATTTCCATTTCAACGGTCACAAGTTGCTGACCCGTTATCCGGACTGTGCGCAGGCGCTGGGAAAATATCGCATCAATCCGGGCAACGTCGGCAAGGGCAGCAAACACGACGAGCAGTTCGCCACCATGATCGAACTGGCATGCAAGTACGACAAGCCGGTGCGCATCGGGGTGAACTGGGGCAGCCTCGATCAGGCTGTGCTGGCGCGCCTGATGGACGATAACGCACGTCGCTCGCACCCGCTCGAAGTCGAATACGTAATGCGCGAAGCGCTCATTACCTCCGCGCTGGAAAGCGCCGCGCGCGCCGAAGAGCTGGGCTTGCCCGGCGATCGCATCGTGCTGTCGTGCAAGGTCAGCGGGGTGCAGGACCTGATCGCGGTGTATCGCGATCTTGCCGCGCGTTGCGACTATCCGCTGCATCTGGGTCTGACCGAGGCGGGCATGGGTTCGAAAGGGATCGTCGCCTCGACCGCTGCATTGGCGGTGTTGTTGCAGGAAGGCATTGGCGACACCGTCCGCATTTCGTTGACACCGGAACCCGGTGGCGACCGCACGCGCGAAGTCGTGGTGGCGCAGGAAATTCTGCAGACCATGGGCTTGCGTTCCTTCGCGCCGCTGGTGATTTCATGCCCGGGCTGCGGGCGCACGACCAGCACGTATTTCCAGGAACTCGCTGCCAAGATCCAGACCTATCTGCGCGCGCAGATGCCGCTCTGGCGCGCCGACTATCCCGGCGTCGAAACCATGCACGTGGCGGTAATGGGCTGCGTGGTCAACGGTCCGGGCGAATCGAAGCAGGCCAATATTGGCATCAGCCTGCCGGGCGCCGGTGAGAATCCGGTTGCCCCCGTGTATGTCGATGGCGCGAAGACGGTCACCTTGAAAGGCGATCGCATCGCCGAAGAGTTTCAGCAGATCGTTGAAGAATATGTGCGGACAACCTACGGTCCGGACGGTAAAGGCCGCCGCGTCGAGGTCGAAGCGAATAAAGTGATTGCGGCCCGCGCAGTGCAATAGGCAGCGGATCGCTACGATAACTGCGCCCATCGGCGCTTCCAATCTATGAGTCAAACCCTACAAGCAGTACGCGGGATGAACGACATCCTGCCCGACGAAGCCGTGCTCTGGGAGCGCTTCGAAGACACCATTCGCACCTGGCTCGCGGGTTATGGCTATCGCAACATGCGCACGCCACTGCTGGAGCACACCGCGTTGTTTCGTCGCGCCATCGGCGAGGCGACCGACATCGTCGAAAAGGAGATGTACAGTTTCGTCGACGATCTGAACGGCGAGAATCTCACCTTGCGGCCGGAAGGCACGGCGTCAACGGTGCGTGCGGTGGTCGAACACTCGATGCTTTACAACGGCCCGCAGCGCCTCTGGTACATGGGGCCGATGTTTCGCCACGAGCGTCCGCAGAAAGGCCGCTACCGCCAGTTCCATCAGGTCGGCGTGGAAGCGCTCGGCTATACCGGGCCGGATATCGACGCCGAACTGCTGCTGATGTGCGCACGCCTGTGGGATGACCTCGGGCTCGATCACATCCGCCTGCAACTCAATTCGCTCGGCAATGCGCAGGAGCGCGCGCAGCATCGCGAGGCGCTGGTTGCATATCTGCAATCGCAACAGGCGCACCTCGACGAGGATTCGCGCCGTCGGTTGCACACCAATCCGCTGCGCGTACTCGACAGCAAGAACCCGACGATGCAGGCACTGATCGCGCAAGCACCGAAGCTGCTCGATTATCTCGGCGCCGAATCGCTCGCGCACTTCGAGGGCGTGCAGCGCGTGTTGAAGGACGCCGGCATTCCGTATGAGATCAACCCGCGCCTGGTGCGCGGCCTCGATTACTACAACCTCACCGTATTCGAATGGGTCACCGATCGCCTCGGCGCGCAGGGTACGGTCTGCGCCGGCGGTCGCTACGACGGGCTGATTGCGGAAATCGGCGGCAAACCGGCACCGGCCGCCGGTTTCGCCATGGGAATCGAACGGCTGCTCGCGCTGCTGAAGGAATCCAGCGAGAATGCCGCCGAATGGCTGCAGCCCACGCCGCCGGATGTTTACATCGTGCACCAGGGCGAGCAGGCGGCGCGGCTGGCGTTCACCGTCGCGGAAGGGCTGCGCACAGTGGGCTTCACCGTGGTGCAGCATTGCGGCGGTGGCAGCTTCAAGTCGCAAATGAAAAAGGCCGATGGCTGCGGTGCGCATCTCGCGCTCATCATCGGCGACGAAGAGGTCGCGGCGCACGAAGTGAGCGTGAAGCCACTGCGTGTCGAACGCGGTCAATGGCGCACAGGCGTCGATCAACTGCCGGAAGCGATCACCGATCTGCTGTACGGCGACCAGGGGGAATGACAGCGATGGCGACCTACAATCTTGAAGAACAGGAAAAACTCGCCGAACTGCAGGTATGGTGGAAGCAGCACGGCACGCTCATCGTGATGACCATTGCCCTCGGCCTGATCATGGTGGCGGCAATACGCGGATGGGACGCCTACAAGAGCTCGCAGGCGAGCAAGGCGGGTGCGGTGTATGCCGAAGTATTGAAAGCAGCCGAGCAGAAGGATGCGCGCAAAGTCACCGATTTGAGCAACCTAGTGCGTGAAGATTATCCGCGTACGGCGCACGCATCGCTGGCCGCTTTCGTCGCCGCCAAATTCCATGTCGAGCAGGGCGATCGCAAGGCGGCGCAAACGGAACTGGAATGGGTCGTCGGGAACGGTCGCGATGAGCAACTGAAGGCGATTGCGCGTGTCCGTCTGGCGCAGGTGCTGCTGGACGAGCAGGCGTATGACGACGCGCTCAAGTCGCTCGACGCCGAGCATCCGCCGGCGTTCGAGGCGCAATTCGCCGAAACGCGTGGCGACGTGTATGCGGTGCAAGGCAAGGTTGCCGAAGCGCGCGCCGCTTATCAGGCTGCCCTGGCCGGAACGCCAACGACGGAAAAACCGACACGCGAGTTGTTGCAATTCAAACTCGACGGGCTTGGAGAAGTCTGATGCGCGCCGTTCATGCACCGCTTGCGCGTAGCGTTGCCGCACTGGGTCTGGTGCTCGTATTGACCGGTTGCAGCAGCCTCAATCCGTTCAACTGGTTTGGCGGGTCCAATGAACCGAAACCGGCGCCGCTGGTGGAAATCGTCAAGCCGTTGACGGTGCGCACGATATGGCAGGCGCGCGTGGGCTCTTCTCACGGACATGCGCTCACGCCGGCGATTGCCGGCGGCAGTGTGTATGCGGCTGCTTATGACGGTACGCTCGCGCGCTTCGATGAAGCGTCCGGCAAAGAAGTGTGGCGCGTCGACGTCGGCAACGCGGTCAGCGGCGGCGTGGGCAGCGACGGCGAGCGCGTCGTTGTGGGCACGACCGAAGGCGAAGTCATCACGCTGGACAACAACGGACGGGTGATGTGGCGCGCGCGCGTTTCGAGCGAAGTGCTGGCCTCGCCTGTGGTGGCGGGCGACGTCGTCGTGGTGCGCAGTGCCGACAGCCGAATTTTCGGACTGAGCGCAATCGACGGTAAACGTCTGTGGGTGTACCAGCGCGCAGCGCCCGCACTGTCGGTGCGCAGCACGGCAGGCATCGTGGTGCGTGGCGGTTTCGTGTTCGCAGGTTTCGCCGGCGGAAAACTGGTCGCGGTCGCGTTGGACAACGGTGGCCTTCGCTGGGAAGGTACCGTTGCGTTGCCCAAGGGCACGACCGAACTCGAGCGCGTCGCCGATGTGATCGGCGAACCCTGGGTCGGCGAGCGCGAAGCCTGCGCGGTGGCTTACCAAGGGCGGGTCGCCTGCTTCAGCCTCGGGAGCGGCAGCCAGATCTGGGCGCGCGAAATGTCCTCCAGTGCGGGCCTCGATCTGGATTCGACCCACGTTTATGTCAGCGAAGATCGCGGTGCCGTGTCGGCCCTGGATCGCGCCAATGGCGCGAGCATCTGGCGGCAGGACAAGCTCACCAACCGGCACGTCTCCGCGCCATTGTCGATCGGACCTGAAATCGTCGTGGGCGATCTGCAGGGCTTGGTCCACTGGCTTACGCGCGACGACGGCGCGTTCGCCGCGCGCTATGCCACTGATGGTTCTCCCATACGTGCGACGCCGGTTGCGTTTGCGCAGGGTTTTATAGTGCAGACTACCAACGGCGGTTTGTATGCGCTCTCCGCCGAATAGAGTCATTGAAACGATTGCGTTGTAGCTTGTGAAACCCACCATTGTTCTGGTCGGCCGTCCCAACGTCGGCAAATCCACGCTGTTCAATCGCCTGACGCGTTCACGCGATGCGCTGGTGGCCGATGTCCCGGGACTTACGCGCGATCGCCACTACGGCGACGGGCGGGTCGGCGATCGGCCGTATTTCGTGGTCGATACCGGCGGTCTGGAGCCGGTGGCG
>DATCWO010000277.1:0-9516 GCA_036566325.1 Burkholderiales bacterium
GCTGGAAATCGTGGATGCCCTGCGTCATGCGCGCTAGGAGTACGGCGATCAACGGCCAGCGTCACCACGTGCGCGCATGGTTGCACGAGCAACGTCTCGCTGCGTCAGCGCGCCCCGACTCGCGATACGAGTGCTTGAACATTCCCGGTCGAAGCCCCTTGCGAGGCGAGCCATGATCGGCAGCATTCTCACCCTGTCGCTGCGCAACATCCTGCGCCACAAACTGCGCACGGGGATGACCTTGGCCGCGATCGTGATCGGCGTCAGCGGCATCATTCTGACCGGCGGCTTCGTGCAGGATATTTTCGTACAACTGGGCGAGGCCTTCATCCATTCTCAAAGCGGTCATGTGCAAGTGGCAAAGCCGCAATTCTTCGGCGCCGGCTCCCGCCGGCCGGAAGAATTCCTGATCGACGATCCGGACGAACTGAAACAGCGCGTCGCCGCACAGCCCGGTGTCGACTTCGCCATGGCGCGGCTGAATTTCTATGGCCTGCTCAACAATGGCCGGACCGATTTCGCCGTGGTCGCCGAAGGAATCGAGCCGGAGCTGGAAGAAAAACTCGGCACCTCGCTGCGTTTCGTTGCGGGTGGGCCGTTCAAGGCGGACGAGGCAAACAGCATCGTCATCGGCGAAGGCGTGGCGCAGACCCTGAAGCTTGCTCCGGGCGATCCGGTCACGCTGGTCGTCAGCACGCCGGGCGGCGCAATGAACACCCTCGATTTCAACGTCAGCGGCGTATTTCAGTCCTTCTCCAAAGACTATGACGCGCGCGCGGTGAGGTTGTCGCTCGCGGCGGCGCAGGATCTGCTGGCGACACCGGGCGCGAGCGTTGTCGTGGCCAGCCTGCATCGCACTGAAGACACGGCGGCGTCTGCCCGACACATTGAAGATGCGGTTAGACAACAGGGGCTGACCGTGCGCACATGGCAGCAGTTGAACGACTTCTACGAGAAGACCGTCGCCCTCTACGACCGCCAATTCGGGGTGCTGCGTCTGATCATTTTGATCATGGTGCTGCTCAGCGTGACCAACACCGTGAACATGGCGGTGTTCGAGCGGCAGGGCGAGTTCGGCACCCTGCGCGCGCTTGGCAATCGCGGCCGGGACGTGTTCGCGCTGGTCGTGACGGAGAGCCTGCTGCTGGGCCTGATCGGCGCGGCAATCGGCATCGTGCTTGGCGCCGTGCTGGCCGTGCTGATCTCGGCCATCGGCATTCCGATGCCACCGCCGCCCAGTTCGAACGTGGGCTATACGGCGTTCATCCGGCTGGTGCCGGTAGTCATCGCCGGCGCCGGTGCGGTCGGTATTCTCGCCGCGCTGCTGGCCAGTTTACTGCCGGCCTGGAAAGTCGCCGGCACGCCGATCGTCGATGCGCTCAGACAAAACGTCTGAGCGCTCCACCGCAACCTCATTGCGCGTTTTCGTGCGCTCGAGCTTGAGTACGCAGCGCTTTTTGCCGCTGCACAATTTGTCTATGTCGCCATATGGAGACTAGACATATCGCTTTAGAAATAAGCGCTTAGTCAATCAGTCCGCTCTATCGTCTGCGCACCCCGACGTAATAATTCCACCCTGCCTCTAAGATTAA
The DNA here is from genome assembly GCA_036566325.1 of Burkholderiales bacterium. Classification (GTDB taxonomy): domain Bacteria; phylum Pseudomonadota; class Gammaproteobacteria; order Burkholderiales; family SG8-39; genus ZC4RG42. The sequence continues at coordinate 1,593 of DATCWO010000277.1, forward strand.
AGATAAGCACTTGGTTTGTAAGGAATTTTTTAGGTGGCCCATGCCTTGCTCTAACAGCGCGTGCAGTATTTTTTACAACGAATTAGAGCAGGAACGAACACATGCATATTTCTCGCTTTGCCGATGCATATCGCGCCGACATCCATTCCTATAAAAAACGCGCGAGCGAAAAAACCCTCTCGGTAAGCGAACTCTGGAGCAAGGGGAAGCCGGTATTGCTGACGCCGGCATCGTTTGCCAACTGCGTGCTGGAAGATGTGCGTTCCGGCTTGCGTGCAAGCATTGCCAGGGTGCACGCCGAGTTCGACGCGGCGCGCGAACTGGTCGAACAGCGCTATACCGCCCGCGGTTATAAATCAATGAGCGACTCGGGACGCCCGTACAAGGAAACGCATGCGGTCACCGTCCTCGCAACCCAGAATGACCACACGGTCGGCACGATGACCTTGCGCTTCGACTCCATCGCCGGCTTGAATGTGGACGACGCTTACGGCGCCGAAGTGAGCGCGGTACGCGATGGCGGTGGCGTCGCGTGCGAACTGACCTGCCTCGCCGTCGCGCCGGAGGCGAACTCGCAAGCCACACTCGCCGCATTGTTCCGACTTGCGTATTTCATCGCCGATAAGCTGGGCGTCACGGACGTGTTCATCGAAGTAAATCCGCGGCACGAGCGCTTCTATCGGCGCGTACTCGATTTCACCGTGGCGGCCGGGGAACGTCTGTGCCCCCGCGTACAGGCACCGGCGGTGTTGCTGCATCAGGATATGGTCAATCTTGGCAAGCGCCTGGGCGGCTTTCCTCCTCCGACCCGGCACGGCGCTCGCGAGCTTGCGGCGGCCTAGTTTTTCCTCGTCGCTCGCGATCGGGCAATCGCCGGACATCGCGATTGCCCTTTTTTTACCGCATCCGGTTCAGAAGTCGTAGCGCAATTCCGTATAGACGCGATCGCGATTGCCGTAGCGGCCGAAGAAGCCGTCATCGGGCCCAGCAAAAATATCCACCCCGAACGCGAGCATCGCGTTCTGCGTAACGTACCAGTTCAGGCGCGGACGAATCATGCGATCGCCGCCGTGTGACAGACTCTGTATCCACAGCAGTTGCGGCTCGAGTGTCGGCGTGATTTTTGTGCTCACCAGCACGCTCGCGCCAAAGCCGTCCGACTTCGGCACGATGTCGCCGTCATCACCGAAAATCATGCGATGAAAGCCTTGCACGTTGAGCCGCGTATCGCCGCTCATGGCGATATCGAAGCTGAGGATGTAATCAAAGCTGTTGCGCTTCACCACGCCATCGACATCGTCGAATGTATCGACACTGTACTTCTGCCCGTGTGTGTAAACCGCCTCACCGCGCAAGACGAAAGGTCCGAAGTCCTTGCTCAGCGTGCTGCCTGCCTGCCAGATGCGTTCATGGCGCGGCGTGAAAACCGCGGTCGGCGTGCCGCCGCTCAAATCGATTTCGCGATGAAAGGTCGGCGTGGCGCTGTGGCTGCGATAGTAGAACGCGGCCAGATCCCAGCCGTTGAGCAGCGTGTTCATGCGCAGGCCGTAGGCCGAGTTGGAAATGTTGCGCGCCGGTCGATCGTCCGACGCGAACACCGCGCCCGGCACGTCTTCCGCAATCAGGCCGGTGGGGTAGAACTCGGCCCCCGGTTTGCCGATTTCGTCGTAGCTTTGATAGGGCATCCACACGACTTCGGTGTGGAAATTGTCGCCGAAGTATTCGGCGCGTGCGGCCCATTGCGGAATGCGAATGATGTCGAAGCTGGGCAGAATGAATTCGCGCTGATCGCGGGCCGAAACGACATCCGCGAAAAACAGACCCACCACTTCGCCCCACACGATGTGCTGACGGCCGATGCGGAAATCCAGATCGCCCGCGCCGAAGTCGAGATAGTTTTCGCGCAGGAAGAATTCGAAATCCTGATCGTCCCTGACGCGCTCCGGATAAAAATTGCTTTCATGGTAGAGCGGATCGAGATCGGCACGCGCCGAGATCTTGTACTTCACGCCGGGCGCGAATTCGCCTCGCCCTTCCAGTTGCAGGCGCGACACGGCGCGCGACCAGTGGCCCGGGCTGGCGTAGGTGTAGGCGATTTCTTCATTGAAGAATCCGCTCCAGCGAATGCCGCGCTCTGGTTCCTGCTGTTCCGAGGCATCGAGCCCGAACAGTCCTTCGCGCGATGCGTCGCCCTTGTCGGCCGGCGCGGGCGCAGGCGTGGTGCCGAAAAGATCGTCTCGCGAACCCGGTGTGCTCGACGGCGGCGATGGCTTGGTTGCCGGTGCAGGCTTGGTTGCAGGCGCCGGCGTCGTACCGAACAATTCGTCGCGCGATTGCGCGACACGCGCCGCCTCATCGGCAACGGGCGTCGCGCCGGCGGCCGGCAGTGCGGCAAGCTGCAGCGCGAACAATGTCGCGCTCAGAGCGGTAATTTTCATTCGTGGCATTCCCCCTCGGATCACGCGTTATCCGCCCTGCCGTTCGCGCCGGCGCATTTCATCCACCATCAACCAACGACTGCGCCGCACGCCCAGTGCACGAATCTGCCCGTCTTCCACCCGCACCAGTCGATCGGCCTTGGCCATGACCTTCTTGTCATGCGTGGAAAAAATGAAGGTGGTCCTGGAGGCGAGGTTGATGTCTTTCATCAGCGCGAGAATGCCTTCGCCGGTCTTGTGATCGAGATTGGCGGTCGGCTCGTCGGCAAGCACAATCTTGGGTTTTGTCGCCAGTGCGCGCGCAATCGCGACGCGCTGACGCTGCCCGCCGGAAAGCTGATTGGGCCGGTGGTCCGCGAATTTGGACAACTGCACGACATCGAGAAAATGCGCGACGCGCTGGCGACGCTCTTCGCGCGACAGTTCGCGGAACTGCAACAGCGGATATTCGACATTCTCCGCCGCGGTGAGCACGGGCAGCAGATTGAAGGTCTGAAAGACGAAACCGATGCTGCGCGCGCGCAAGTGCGCCAGTTCATCCGGCGTGCGGCCACTGACGTCCTGACCATCGATGAGAATTTTCCCCCGGCTGGGCGTGTCTATACAGCCGATGAGATTCAACAAGGTCGATTTGCCGCTGCCCGAGGGACCGGCGATCGCCAGAAAAACCCCGGCCTCGATACTCAGACTGACATCGCGCAGCGCATGTACGCGCTGCTCGCCGAGGTCGTATTCTTTTGAAACGTTTTCGACGCGGACCAGACTCATAGGGACCGGCGCACGATTGAAGTAATGCAAAGATGAGGAAATAAGCTGATGCGATTCATACGACTGCTGACCACCGGCGTCGCCGCGCTGGCGCTGAGCGCCGCCGCACATGCCGCGCCGGAAAAAACGCCGGCCGGGATCGACCCGCAAACCATCGTCGAAAAAGCCGACGAGGTGCGTTTCCCCGACCATGGCTTCGAAGTCGAGGTGGATATCGATTCCAAACTTGCCGGCGGCAATTCGGAAGCGCGCAAATACAAGGTCTTGTCCAAGGGCAACGAAAACACCGTGGTGATGGTAGTGGAACCGGCGTCCGAACGCGGCCAGATCATGCTCATGAAAGGTCGCGATCTATGGATTTTCCTGCCCAACGTGTCGCAGCCGGTGCGTCTCGGCCTGGCGCAGCGACTGACCGGCCAGGTGGCGAACGGCGATCTCGCCCGCGCCAACTTTGCCGGCGACTACAAACCAAAGCTGTTGCGCACTGAAGAAGTCGATGGACAGCCTTGCTACGTGCTTGAACTCACCGCGGCCGACCGCGGCGTCACGTACGGCAAGGTGATGTACTGGGTGCGTAAGTCTAATTTCTGGCCTCACAAGGCGGAGTTTTATTCCTTATCCGGGCGCTTGCTGAAGACGGCGCACTATCGCGAGTACCAGCAAATGGCGGGCCGGGTGCGACCGACCGAATTGTTGATGGAGGATGCGCTGCGCAAGGGCGAGCAGTCGACCATGGCATACCGCAACATGAAGCCACGCGAGCTGCCCGACAAGATTTTCACCAAGGACTACCTGAAGCGGCTTGAGTAGGAAACACCGATTAAGTGCCGAGTATGGTCGCGGGTGCGGTCGATCCAACTGGCAATGACGTCGACCGGCAAAAAACCTTAACCGGGGCTGCTTCGCTCTACTTTCGCGCGGTGCCGCGTTGAGCGTCGAGCTCATGCAGTCGCTGCAAAATGCCGCGCTCTTCTTCAGTCGAAAAACCGAAAGGGAACAGCGAGCGTTCATTCCCTGCCTGCTCGGCCTTGCCGCCAAATTCGGCAACCCCCTTGCGGATCGTCTCGAACGGCACGCACAGCAATATCGCCGGCGCATCGACGCGCGTATTCACGCGCTCCGGTCCGATCGGCTCGAAACCCAGCGCGCGCCGATAGAACGCGACATGGCGCGGGTTGACCTCGATGACGGCGTAGTCGTATCCGCGAACCGCGGAGGCATACAGATACGCCGTGTGAAAAAGACCGGCGAGCACGGGTTTGCTCGCGGTCTTCACGTCCACCGCGAGACGGGTGAACTCGCACACCATGCAGCCGCGCCCGCGCAACTCGTCCAGCTCTGCGCGGTAGAGTTGATCGGCAGACAGGCCGCGCTCGGAATCCAGCCGAATGCTGACTGTGCCGACGATGTTGCCTTCGTCGTAAGCGAGGAAGGAATACAGGTTCGGGTCCTGCGTGGCGGCCGGGACGAGATAACCCCGGTCGTTGTAACGTCTACCGACCAGACCGCGCGCATCGCGGCGAAAGCCGACCGATTTGGCCAGGCGGATCTTGAACGCGGGCTGCTGGTCCGAATCGACCGACAAGACCGATTGATCCGCCCCGGACAAGGTGAGGCTGCGAAAGCGCAACGCGGGATCCATTGCTTCGGCGCTGAATACGGTTTCGCCGCTTCGACCGCCCTTGGGCGAAGGTCCTGGAGGCGTAGCGTCCTCTTCCGTGGTCGACCGTTTGGGTGTCGCGCGTTGTTTACCAAGCAACTTCAATAAGGTTTTTTTCATTTCGGCACCGCTCCGCCCACGCCGCCTCGCGCTTGACCCGGCGGTATGCCGAACTCCTGCCGCGCCTGTGCGCGAATCCTGTCGGGCGACATGCTGCAAATGAAGCAAGCAACCGGCCGGGCAAGCGGCCTGCCGCATTGCGGACCTTACGCGGACGCGACCTCGTTCAGACGCGACCAGTACACGCCGACTTCCTCGGCCGCATGAATGAAGTCGTCGAATTCGAGCGGCTTGACGACGTAGCTGTTGGCGCCGAGCCGATATGCCGCTTCGACGTCACAGGGTTCGTCCGACGACGTCATCATGACGACGGGTATCATGCGCAGCGCGGGATCGGCACGCACCCGCCGCAATACTTCAATACCGCTCATTTTCGGCATGCGGATATCGAGCAGGATCAAGCGTGGCAACCGTTGCGCATGGCGATCGGCATACGTGCCGCGCGCGTGCAGAAAATCCAGTGCATCCGGGCCATCGAGGGCCCGATGCACACGCGCCTCCAGTCGTTGACGCTTGAAGGCACGCAGCGTCAGTTCACTGTCGGTGTCGCTGTCTTCCACCAGAAGGATGTCTATCTCGCCAGTATTAAACATCGTGAGCTCCTCCGCGTATGGGCAGCGCAAACATGAAGCGCGCGCCTTCACCCAGTTTTCCCTCGGCGTGAACACGGCCTTCATGTCGGTCGATAATGCGTTTGACAATCGCCAGACCAACTCCCGTCCCCGGAAAGTCCCGCGCGTGATGCAGGCGCTGAAAGACTTCGAAGAGCTTGTCGGCGTATTGCATATCGAACCCCGAGCCGTTGTCCTCAATCGTATATACCGTCCAATCATTATCGGAGTTTCCGGCGATACGAATCATCGGTTGCTCGACCTTGCTTGTGTATTTCAGCGCGTTATCGATCAGATTCGACCAGACTAGAAACAACAACGCATGGTCGCCGACCGCGGCCGGCAATTTCTCGATGTCGATGCGCGCGCGTATTCCATTGCGCGAATCGACGCGCAACGAAGCAATCACTTCGTCGACGAGTGCGGTCATCTCGATGGGTGCCGGCGCCATGGATTGGCGGCCTACACGCGAGAAGGCGAGCAAGTCGTCAATAAGACTACCCATGCGTTCGGCATTGCCGCGCACTACGTCGAGCAGCCGCAAGCCTTCCGCATCCAGCGCGGGGCCGTACTCCTGTTCGAGGATATGGGTGAAACTCGAAATCGCCCGGATCGGCGCGCGCAGATCGTGCGAAACGGAATAGGAGAAATCCTCCAGTTCCTTGTTGATCGACTGCAGCGCATCGGCGCGCTCGTGCAACGCGCGGTTCAAATCCATGATCCGGGCCTGGGCACGAATGCGGGCCTGCGCTTCGCGATAGAAATACAGCAGTGAAATCGTCAGTACCAGCAGGCAGGCGCTGTAGCCGAAGGCAATGGCGGCGCGAATGAATGTCCCGGCGTCCTCGGACTCCTGCTGGCGCCGTTGCAGAATATCGTGCTGCTCTTCGACCAATCCGGATTGCAGATCACGGATTTGCACCGCCGAAGCCCGCAGCGCGTCGAAGATCTCGTTCGGGCCACCAATCAGCGCATGATTGTCGTCGCGCACTGCGGCAAGATCGGCGAGCCTGGATAAATCCGCATGTACCAATTGCTCGAGCGCAAGCAGACTCACGCGCTGGTTGCGCTCTTCGATCAGTGTCTTGACGCGTTCAATCTGTTCGCGCACACGCTCGGATGAAACACGGAAAGTATCCAGACGCCGTTGGTCGCCGGTGGCCATGTAGCCGTACCACGAGCCGCGCGTCTGCGCGTAGTCCGCCGACATTTCCTCGATATTCGCCAGGATGTCATGCGAACGCGCGACCCAGCGCATACGGTCTTCGAAACCGACGATGCTCTGGTAGGACGCAATGGCGATCAGCCACAACAACCCAAGCGCGCCGGCGATTCCGGCAATGGCCACCTGTCGGCGAGGCGGCACCCAGCCCATGGCGGACTCACCATTCCTGTTCGAGCGTAGCCAGCGTGCGGAAGCAGGGCGCAGAACCGGCATGAAGCTACGCGTTGCCGATGGAAACGCGCTGCGCGCGACCGCGCGGCGCAGCAGCGCTCCCGGCCGCGGCGGCGGCGCACGCAGCTATACGGTGGTCATTCGACGGTGACTGATTTGGCAAGGTTACGTGGCTTATCGACGTCGGTTCCGCGCCGGAGCGCGACATGGTAAGCCAATAACTGTAGCGGTATGGTATGCAAAATGGGCGAAAGCAGGCCGGCGTGATCGGTCAGCGTAATGACGTGCAAGCCGGCTTCTTCCGACACCTGCGAGCCCTGGTCGGCCACCACATACAACTCGCCGCCGCGCGCGCGCACTTCCTGCAGATTCGATTTCAGTTTTTCCAGCAGCGCATCGTTCGGTGCGATCGCAATCACTGGCATGTCCTTGTCCACCAGCGCCAGCGGCCCGTGCTTGAGTTCTCCAGCGGGATAAGCTTCGGCATGCACATAGGAAATTTCCTTGAGCTTCAAGGCCCCTTCCATGGCGATGGGATAGTGAATGCCGCGCCCCAGAAACAGCGCGTGTTCGCAGGTCGTGAAACGATCGGCCCACTCTTCGATGGCCGGCTCGATACTCAACACCTGTTGCAGCGCCGCGGGCAGATGGCGCAGCGCGCCCAGTAGCTCGCGCTCGCGCGCCGCGTCGAGCCGACCGCGCCGCTTGGCCAGCACCATGGTCAGCAACACCAGCGCACCGAGCTGGGTGGTGAAGGCCTTGGTCGATGCAACGCCGATCTCCGGCCCGGCACGGGTGAGGAAACGCAGTTTCGAATTGCGCACCAGCGCGCTCTCTGGCACGTTGCAAATTGCCAGCGAATGCATATGCCCGAGCGATTTCGCATGCTGCAGCGCGGCGATCGTGTCCGCCGTTTCGCCCGATTGCGAAA
>DATCWO010000253.1:0-3866 GCA_036566325.1 Burkholderiales bacterium
ACAAGGTTCGATGCCCCTGGGTAGTTGTGGCAACTGGCAAAACATCGACTGGTCCGCACAATCGGGTACCTGCTCGACCGTTCATGATGTACCGGACAGCATGATTGCGCTCCGCTGTACGGTCGTCATTTCAACAGGCGGTAATAACGACGACGACGATGATGAGGAAAGCCCCGCATTCGTCACCAAATCAGTCAAGTTCCGTGCAGTGCTCACCGGCGCGGGTTTCAAGACGCTCGCCATGCCAATCGACAAGTCGCGCGTACTGCATACGGGCGCTACTCAACCCAACACGCCCTTTATCGTGACCTCCAAACGCCTCAACACCGGTGATATCGAAGTGAGCTATTCCGGCTCATACAAGGTTGCGAGATTTGCCAATAGCGCGGCGCGCACCACCGTCATCACCCTTCCGATCTACCGCATCGACAAGCAGTATGTCTATAAGCTGCAGGGCAAAACTAAAGACGAGAGAGATCGACTGGATCCAACCTGGTTCTTCAGAAACGATTGGCACCGGCTGACGTATTACGCCGTAACCGAGAAGAAGCTTTCCGGCGCCGGCGTCGGCCCCTGCACATCAGGTGTTGATTGCCTGACCGTTGAACACGGAGCGGAGACCAAGAACGATTACGAAACGCTATTGGTATTGGCGGGCCGTCGTGGGCAATACCTTGACGACACCGGAAAAAAGAAACTGCAGACAAGGCCCAGTGATCAGATCGCGAATTATTTCGAGCAGAAAAACGCCGATACTATGCTTCGCGTGTTCCAAAGCGCACACGTTTCGCACCCCATTAACGATCTCATTGTTTCAGTGTGCCCGTGGAAGCCGAATCCATATCAAGAAGTGTTTCAGGCATGCCCATAGAGTCGCGCGCCAATCGCCAGAGCGGCTTCACTTTGGTGGAGCTCGCAATCGGAATAATCATCATCGGCTTGCTGCTCGGCACAAGCTTAATGACGCTGTCGGCGCAGTTAGAGCAGCGCAACCGATCGGAAACCGCGCAGCTACTGCGCGAAGTAAGCGACGCGTTACTCGGCTTCGCCATCGCTAATAGCCGCCTTCCTTGTCCAGCCGTGGCCAATGCTACCGGCGTCGAAGCGTTCAACTCCGAACCGGCGTGCAGTGTGTCGGATGGATTCTTGCCTGCCATCACCTTGAGCCTCACGCCACGAGACAAAAACGGCTATCTGCTCGATGCATGGGGAAATCGCATCCGCTATGCCGTTGCGACACATGTGCCGTCGGGCACCCTCAGCCCGAGCCAATGTCCGCCTACCAAACCGATAGCGAATGATTATGCGGTGTGCCCCGTGTATACGACCACTCAAGGGTTGTTGAACATTGGGCTATCGACGCTGCCCAAGACCTGGACGGCCGGAAACGGCATGTTAAGGGTTTGCAGTTCGATCTGCGGCGGCACGGAGCACGCAGTAGCTGCCACCACTTGGTCGACCGGGCGCGATGCGGTTGGCGCTTTGGAAAATGCTAACGGAGACACGACTTATCTTTACCCAAGTGAAGGCGAAGCCGACGATATGATCGTCTGGATTTCCCAATACACACTTTTTTCGCGCATGCGTGCCGCAAGCGAACTCTGAGACTTTTTCCTCACTTCTCGATCCGCACTGCCGACAATTAGCCAAGTTGCGGCAGCATTTCGTAGTCCTCGATCATCCGGCCTCGTAGAATTGACTTCGCATGCGGGGTCGCATGCGCTGATCGGCGGCAAATCCAACACAAAAAACGATGAGCACGCTTCAAGAGCTGGCCAATCGCTTGCGCACTGCAGGCATCGAACCCGGTGATTCGGAGGAATTGCGCCTCAAGAAGTCGCTGCTGATGTTCGCCATGGGGCTGACCACCATCGCACCGGTGGCATGGCTGGTCGTGTACTGGGCGCTCGGCTCGAAGATTTCTGCGACCGTGCCGTTCGCGTATCAGCTCGTATCGCTCTCGACGTTGGTGCTGTATCTCGCAACGCGAAACTTCGGTCTGTTCCGCATTCTGCAACTCAGCCTTTATCTCTTCTTTCCGTTTTTCCTGCAGTGGTCGCTCGGCAATTTCATTACGTCGAGCGGGGTGGTGTTGTGGGGCTTGCTGGCGCCGGTCGGCGCAATTCTCGTTTATAGCGCGCGCGACTCCATTCCCTGGTTTGTCGCTTACATCGCGCTCATCGCCGTCTCGGCCTTCTTTGACTATCAACTGGCCGATGCAGCAGCAACCACCGCTCTCCAGATTCCACAACAGGCAAGCGTCATCATCTTCGCGCTGAATTTTGCGGCGATGTCGAGCCTTGTCTACTTCATGCTGCGTTACGCGTCCATCGAGCGCGACAAATCGAACACACGTTTGGAAGATGCGCACGTCAAACTTAAGATCGAGCAGGAACGATCGGAGCGATTGCTGTTGAACATTCTCCCCGGCCCGATTGCCGAGCGACTGAAGCAGCAGGACGGCACGATTGCGGACGGCTTCGCCGACGTGACGGTGATGTTCGCCGACATCGTGAATTTCACGACCATCGCCGAAGGCATGTCGCCGAATCAGATATTCACCATGCTAAACAAGGTGTTCTCATCGTTCGATGCGTTGGCCGACAAGCATGGGCTGGAAAAAATCAAGACAATCGGCGACGCCTACATGGTTGCGGGCGGCTTGAACGATGGCGATATCGATTACTCGGAAGCGATCGCACAAATGGCGATCGACATGCACGCGGTGCTGGCACAAGAGCCGTTACTGAACGATCAGCGACTGGAATTGCGCGTCGGGATCGGAACCGGGCCGGTCGTGGCAGGCGTAGTCGGCAAAAAGAAATTCATTTACGACTTGTGGGGCGATACGGTCAACATCGCCAGCCGCATTACCGGAGAGGGCGCGCCGGGGAATATCCACGTCGATGCGACAACCTATCGTCGCATACGCAGCAGATTCGAGTTCGATGCGCCTCGCACGGTTTATTTGAAGGGCAAGGGCGACACAGCCGTTTATCGGTTGATCGGCCGCAAGGCTGTGGCAAAGCAGGCGGTCGGGTAAGACCCCCTTCCGTTCGGCGTCGAGATTCGATGGACGGCTCCGTCCATACTCGCCCCCACTAGACCCTCATCAGCGCTGCTTAGGAGGCGAGCACCGACTTACCAGCGGAAAGCTCCCCGGCAAGCTCAAAGCACACGCGCCGTGGCAAATTCGAAACGATCCTCAGTTCGAACCCTGCCTCCCGCGCCTGGCGCGCCACCTGATACAAGCCCACACCGTATCCGGTTTCCGAATGCACCGGCCCTCGCAGCAGCTTGCGCATGATTTCTTCGGGTACCGGTGCGCCGGTATCGGTGACAGAGAATTGCACACGGTCGCCACAGTCGAAACGCGCTTTCATTTTTACCGAAGGGTCGAGCCGGCGTTTCTCCAGCGCGTTCTGCAATAGGTTTTCGGCGGCGGTGTCGAACAGTTCTTTCGGCAACAGTACATTCGCTCCAATCGCATCGCCTTCGAACTCGACGTCGAGCGTTTGATGCATTTTCTGTAGTTGGTCCCACCACGCATCGGCCTGAATCAGGCGCGTGCTGTCCGTCTCCGGACGCTGCAGCTTTTCCATGGTGCCTTGCAGGCGTTGGGCGATGACCGGCAAATTTCTGCGAATCAGCGCGTTGAGCGCGACCGGATCTTCATTTCGCTCCGCGGCCGAGCAGAGCACATTGAGCGACTGCAGCAGGTTCTTCACGTCATGCGTGACCTTCGCGCCCGTCTGGTGCAAGGCATTCATGTAGGTCTGCTCGCGCAATGTGCGCTCCTTCAGTTTTGCGACATAAAACTGCGCCAGCAGTTGACCAAGCAAATTGAAATGCCACATCAGTGCAGG
>DATCWO010000281.1:0-3982 GCA_036566325.1 Burkholderiales bacterium
GGAAAGGGAGCCCATGAATTTCCGCCTTGCGCTGCTTGCCGGGAGCGTTGTTGCGTCGCTGACCGCCGGCCTAGTTGTCGCAGCCGAGCCGCCGTCGAAGGCAGACCCTGCCAAGGGTCAAACCACCGCAACAACCGTGTGTGCCGCATGCCATGGCGCCGATGGCAACAGCGCCGTACCGATCAACCCCAAACTTGCTGCACAGATTCCCGCCTATATCGAAAAACAATTGCACGATTTCAAAGCGGATGGCGGCAAGGAGCCGGTGCGCAAGAATGCGATCATGAACGGCATGGCCGCGGGCCTGACGCCCGAAATGATGCGTGATGTCGCGGCTTTCTACGGCACGCAGCGCATCAAGCCGGAAGCGGCGAAGAACAAAGAACTCGTTGAACTGGGCCAGAAAATCTATCGCGCGGGAATTTCGGAAAAAGGCGTGCCGGCCTGTGCCAGCTGCCACGGCCCCAAGGGCGAGGGTGTTCCGGCGCAATATCCCCGGGTGGCCGGCCAATTCGCCGAATACACCGAAGCGCAACTCAAGCTGTTCAGAAGCGGCGAGCGCGCCAACGATCCAAACAGAATGATGGCGGCAACCGCGACAAAGCTTTCCGATCAGGAAATCCACGCAGTGTCCGATTACATCGCCGGCTTGCGTTAAGTCTGGCACGACACATATTCCAAGGGCGGCTTCGGCCGCCCTTTTCTTTTTGCCGCCGCACTCTCCAGCGTGTATGGGGTCCATGCAAACAGCGCATCCGTAACCGTCATTCGTTCGTATCATGCGGTTTGGCGCCTTATCCGCTTTGCGAGGCCATCATGTTGATCAAACGTCCCAGCGACATCCCGCCATCGGAGATTACGCCCGAGCCAATCTATCGGCGTCGCCGTGAGTTGATGCAAGCCGCCGCGGCCGGCGCCATTATTGCCGCGACGGGATGGACGGCGGGCGGCGCCCGCGCGGCGACCAAGCCGGCTGCGCTCGAACAGTCGATCGCGCAAAGCCGATTCAGCACGCCGGAAAAGCCGAACACCTGGGAGGCGATTACCGAATACAACAACTATTACGAGTTCGGCACAGGCAAGAGTGATCCGGCCGAAAACGCACATCGATTGAAGACTCGCCCGTGGGAGGTCGTGGTTGACGGCGAGGTTGCCAAGCCAAGAACGTTCAGTATCGAAGAATTGTTGAAACTGCCGCTGGAGGAGCGTATCTACCGACTGCGCTGCGTGGAAGCGTGGTCGATGGTCATTCCGTGGGTGGGCTTCGAATTCAACAAGCTCGCGGCGTTGGTGGAGCCTACGTCCAAAGCGAAGTTCGTCGAATTCACTACTGTCTTGCAACCCGAGAATATGCCCGGCACGCGGCGCCAGGTGCTGGATTGGCCTTATGTCGAAGGACTGCGCATCGATGAAGCGATGCACCCGCTGACCATCATGGGCGTGGGTTTGTACGGCCGGGTGCTGCCTAATCAGAACGGCGCGCCGGTGCGTCTGGTCGTGCCGTGGAAATACGGCTTCAAAAGCGGGAAGTCCATTGTCCGCATCCGCTTCACCGAACAGCAGCCGCGCACCGCGTGGGAAAAAGCAGCGCCGCAGGAATACGGTTTTTATTCGAATGTGAATCCGAACGTGAACCATCCGCGCTGGAGCCAGGGCCGCGAGAAGCGTTTACCGAGCTTCTTCGCCACGCGCGACACGCAGTTGTTCAACGGTTATGCCGATCAGGTCGCGCAGTTGTACGCCGGCATGGATCTGCGCAAGTACTACTGAAACTCATGCCCATCGCCTCGTTGTCGCCCCGCACCATCGCCGTGCTCAAGGCAGTCGTGTTCGCGGCGGCGCTCATCCCGATTGCGCATCTCGCCTACAGCGCCATCTGGAACATCGACGCGCTCGGTGCGAATCCGGCGGAATACATCACCCGTTCGGTGGGCGACTGGACGCTGCGTTTTTTGTTGCTGACCCTGGCGGTGACGCCCATGCGGAAGCTGCTGGGCTGGCCCTGGCTGGCCCGCCTTCGCCGCATGCTCGGGCTGTACACCTTCTTTTATGCAGTGATCCACTTCTGTTGTTATATCGCCTTCGATCACGTCTTCGAGATGGCGGAAATCGTGAAAGACGTGCTGGATCGGCCGTTCATTACGCTGGGCTTCATCGCGTTGTTGCTACTTGTGCCGCTGGCCGTGACGTCCACCAACCGCATGGTGAAACGATTGGGCGCACATCGCTGGATCGTCCTGCATCGACTGGTCTACGTAATCGCCCTGCTTGGCGTCACGCATTTCTGGATGATGGTGAAGCGTGACATCACTGAGCCGGCGATTTACGCCGTCATCCTGGCGCTGTTGCTGGGTTACCGATTGTGGGATGCGCGGCGGCGTGCCACGCCCGCGGGTGCGACACGCGGACGGGCTAACGCGGCAGGCGCTTCTCGCCGGCAAACAGTGTAGCGATCGGTTCGCGCTCGCGAACCAGATGCATCGTCTCGCCGTCGACCATGATTTCCGCGGCGCGCGGACGCGTGTTGTAGTTGGAACTCATCGACATTCCATATGCGCCGGCCGACATGACGGCGAGAAGATCGCCTTCGGCGAGCGAGAGATCGCGCCCCTTGCCGAGGAAATCGCCGCTTTCGCATACCGGGCCGACCACGTCGTATTGATGCGTCGAACCCTCACGTGGCGTGACCGGCAGAATGTCGTGCCAGGCTTCGTACAGTGCCGGTCGCATCAGGTCGTTCATCGCGGCATCGACCACGGCGAACGCGCGATCGACGTTGTGCTTGAGATATTCCACGCGCGTGAGCAGGACGCCGGCATTTCCCACCAGCGCGCGGCCGGGTTCGAGTAGCAGCTTCACATTACGGCCGCGCAGCCCTTCCAGCAGCGCATCGATATAGACACCAGTTTCGGGCGGCACCTCATCGCGGTAGCGAATGCCGAGGCCACCGCCGAGATCAAGATGGTGTAACTCGATGCCCTGCGCCGCGAGGCTGTCGACGAGTTGCAGCACTTTTTTCAAGGCTTCGACAAACGGCGCGGTCTCGGTAAGTTGCGAGCCGATATGGCAGTCGACGCCGACGATGTCCAGATGCGCGGACTGCGCGGCGTGGCGATAGAGCGCCGGCGCTTCGTCATACGGCACGCCGAACTTGTTTTCTTTCAATCCGGTGGAGATATACGGGTGCGTTTTCGCATCGACATCCGGATTCACGCGCAGCGAGATCGGCGCCACGCGCTGCATCGCTGCGGCAATCTCCTCGATGCGAAGCAGTTCGCCGGCCGATTCCACATTGAAGCAAAGGATGCCGACCTCGATGGCGCGACGGATTTCCGCGGCGCTTTTGCCGACGCCGGAGAAAACGACTTTCCCGGCATCGCCGCCCGCGGCGAGCACACGCTCAAGCTCGCCCCCCGAAACGATATCGAAACCGGAACCCAGGCGGGCGAACACATCCAGCACTGCGAGGTTGGAGTTCGCCTTCATCGCATAGCAGATGAGGTGATCGCGCCCGGCGAGCGGCTCGGTAAAAGCGTGGTAGGCCTCGGTCAATGCGCGGCGGGAATAGACGTAGCACGGCGTGCCGTAGCGTTCGGCAACGGCGTTGAGATGGAGGGACTCGACATGAAGCGAGCCGTCGCGATATTGGAATTGCGGCATCAGCGGGTCTTTGTCTTATGATCGTCCTGCTGCTGCGGCGTCTGCGCGGGCGGCAGATAGAGCGAGCCCTTCGAGCCGCAGGCTTGAGCGCTCAATGCAAGCAGGACAATGATCAGAATGCGGCGCATGGCGGCGTTGCCAAAAGGCGGAATCATACACATGACCGAAAGCGAGTTCAGCGAGATTGCCGATGAAACGCTGGCGCGTATCGAACGCAGCATCGAAACATGCGGTGCAGAGATCGATACCGAGTTGAGGGATGGCGGCGTGCTGGAACTGGAATTCGAGAACGGCAGCAAGATCATCATCAATCGGCATGCAG
>DATCWO010000005.1:0-3107 GCA_036566325.1 Burkholderiales bacterium
CGTTGGAGCGCATGGTTGGCCGCCAAGCCCTCGAAATCGAGTTCCTAAAGGGGGCTCTGAAAAACGCACCGCGGCCGAGAAGCGTGAATACATCCGTCATTGCCGGCCCCGCGGCGTCTCCATCGCAGAAGGATGCCGGCTAATGGGGATTGGTCGCTCTACTTTTTACGACATGCCCGATGCCCGCGCGCGCGACCTGACCATCGTTGCGGAGATGAAAGCGATTTGCGACGAGTTCGAAGCCTATGGCTATCGGCGTGTTAACGCCGAACTACGCCATCGTGGCATTATCGTGAACGCCAAGAAAATCCGCCGGCTCATGCGCGAGCAGGCGTTGAACCCAAAGCAGCGGAGGCGTTTTGTCGCGACGACGGATAGCGATCACAATTACCCGATCTTCCCCAATCTCGCGAAGAACATGAAATTGGATGGCCCGAACCAGCTGTGGGTAGCCGACATCACCTATGTCACAATCGCGACCGGCTTTGTGTACTTGGCTGCGATCCTCGATGCTTGGTCCCGTCGGGTCGTAGGTTACGCCATCAGCCGCTCGATCGATGCACGGCTCGCTGTTGCTGCGCTCAAGGCCGCCATCAGCGCCCGCAATCCGCCAAGGGGTTGCGTGCATCATTCCGACCGTGGGTCGCAATATGCCTCCGAAGACTATCGCGCCGTCTTGCAAAAGCACGGTCTCACCGGCTCCATGGGCCGGCGCGGCAATCCCTACGACAACGCCAAGATCGAGAGCTTCATGAAGACACTCAAGGTCGAAGCGGTGTATCTGATGACATACGAAACCTTCGAGGACGTTACAGCCGACCTTCCCCGCTTCATCGACGAGGTTTACAACACTCGCAGACTCCACTCCGCGCTAGGCTATCTGAGCCCCGCGCAATACGAGGATCGCCACGCCCAGCAACCTGTCAAAACCGCCGCCTGAAACTGTCCACTATCAAGGGCGCACTCCAGCTTTGTGCCGATTTTGTTGCAGAAGTCGGCGAAGAGAGAGCTCGTTGCGCCTTAGCGCCGACTGCCACTCACTCTGTTAGAGCGGTGGCTTTGAGAGGACTACGCTGACGACCGTCAACGCGACTTCAGGTGACCTGACGCTCACGCCACACATGAGGCGGGCAGTGGAGGCGGCCGTGCGACGAACTTGGCCAACCTGCGGAGGTTCTGAGCGATCGCTGCCAGCGTGAACTCGAATTGGGCCCCGCATGGCCCGCGCAATCGCAGGCGGCCGAGCCGCAGGATACGCTTGAGATGTGCAAACAGCATCTCAACGCGTTTTCTATCATGGCGCGATCGTTCGAATGCTTCAGTCTTGGCTAGCGCGCGAGCAATGTCACGGGCCCCCTCGTAGATGCTGCGCTGGATTCTGCGCAACGGCACCTTTGGACAGCACTGCGCCTTGAGGGTGCAGCTGCGGCAATCGCGGGTCTTAGCTCGGTAGTATAGTGTCTCCCCATCGTTAAACAGCTTGCCCGTCGTGGTGAGAACTTTGCCAGCCGGACAAATGTAGACGTTTTGCTCCTTGTCAAAGCTGAAGTTTTCCCGACTAAAGGTCCCGTCTTCGCGCTTCGACTTGTCGACCACCGGGATATGCGGCGCTATCCTCGCCTCGTTGACCAACCAGTTCAGGTTGGCTCCGGAACCGTAGGCGGTGTCGCCCGCGAGCCGTTCCGGCTTGATGTCGAAGCGCTGCTCGGTGCGTTCGATCATCGTCTTGGCCGCGCCAACTTCGGCTTGGCGGATAGCGCGCGACGCCTCGACGTCCATGATGATGCCGAACTTCACGTCAATCAGATAGTTGTCGGAATAGGCAAAGAACGCCGGTCCGCGCATGGCTCCCGTCCATTGGGCGGCGGGGTCGGACGGTGAGACGAACTTTGGCCTCACGTCGCTGGCAGCCCCGAATGCCGCGTCATCAAGCTTGGCGAGATACTCCTTCGTCGCGCGGCTTACAGCCTGTGCGTCAAGCTCTCTGTTCCACTGTGAGCCAGGAGTTGATCGCTGCTTATTGGCATCCGCAACAATCAGACTGGCATCCACCGCGAAGCCCTCGCCGCCGACCAGGCCAGCCCTGATGCACGCGCACACAACACGCTCGAACACACTGCGGAAGATGTCGCTGGCGCGGAACCGCTCGTTACGCGCACGCGAGAACGCTGAATGATCCGGAACCTTATCTTCGATCGACAGCCCACAAAACCAACGATAGGCGAAGTTCACTTGCACATCACGACATAACGCCCGCTCCGATCGGATCGCAAACACGTAGCCGACGATAAGCATCCGGATCATCAGCACTGGATCGATCGATGGTCGGCCAAGCTGAGAATAATAAGGTGCCAGCTCGGAATGCACCCAACTCAGATCAAGAACCGCAGCGATCTCGCGGACCGGATGATCGTCCGGCACCGCCTCATCGAGACGAAATGAATAGAAAAACTGCGCCTGCTCGTGACTCAGCCGCCCCATCATCGCCCGCTCCCGTCGCGAATCGCATCGCAGCGACGGAATCACCGACCAAAAAAGCTTGCAACGGACTTCTGCAACAAAATCTGCCACAAGCCGACATTTGCGGTGCGGCGTAGTCCTTCGGCTTGATCAAGATCAACAGGGGGTCATCACATTGAAGTAAAGAAAGGGCGACCTTAGAGTGACCCGGCAAACCAAAAGGGAGGAGTTGAAAATGAGGGTTCTTCTCTTTGCAGCATGCATTTTGGCTGGCCTGAACGGATCAGCATGGGCACAAGCCTCTGCCTATTTTGGCTCGGGCAAGACAGGATCGACAGCTACCAGACTCGCCCTGATGGAGTGTAATCCTTCGGTCTCAGAGGAGTGCCGCCGATTGATGGCGGCGACCAAACCGAAACAGCGCGCGGTCAGGTCGAAGAAGCCTAGGAGCTAGGCCGCAGACCACCGAATAACCCGCACAACCCGCTGGAGGGGAAGCGCGGCGAAACCTAATGCAGCGTGCCGTCGGTGCCGCTGCCCGTGAAATCCCCCACGCCGGCGACACTCCACGAGATCGGCGTCTGCGGCAGGCTGTACCCACCAACGAGCTGATCGTTCTGCACCACCCAGATCAAGTTCTGGCCGCT
>DATCWO010000082.1:0-3544 GCA_036566325.1 Burkholderiales bacterium
CAGCCTGCCACTGTGAAACGCCTTTTGGAAGGGCTTAAGGATGGGTCGCGGCAGGAATGAAGCGTATCGAATATCGAAAACAGACGCGCTATTGGAAGAAGCGACTCGAAGGCCGCAAATATGATCTCATCCGGTTCCGCAATGGCTATGCGAGCAAAGCCCCCGAAATGCTGGTCGAGTTTCGCGGCGTGCGCCGTTATGGCAAAGGCCGCAACGGTTGCTACGCCATCCAACTTGGCCGCGTTTTGAAAATCAAACGTTGGAAACCATGAAGTGCCTGCAAGCGCAGAAGGCCGTTGGATGGTAGAGAAAAGTGAAATGCTCGCAGATCTGAGCTGGCTGCCTGTCCAGGCATCAATCTTTGAATGCTGATCGCCGAGCGCCGAAACCCCTATCTCTCCTTGCGAATCAGCCTCCCCAACGCCTCCTGATCCGGCGTCAAAAACTCGGAGATCCGCTGGTGGTTGACGTTGGCGACGATGATTTGGCCGACCTCGGTGTTGACCTCGCTGAAGATGCCGTGAGACCTCATCTTTGCGACCTGGTACTGGTTGTCCTCGGTGGGGGTGACGTAGTGCACCGAGTCCGCCTTGAAGCGGTGCACCAGGAAGAGGTGGACGAGCGTCATTAGGCGCTTCTTGCGCAGTGAGTCCGCAAAGGTGTTCTGGTCGCGCACCGAGAGGATGCTGCGGCCACGCCGGTCGTGGATGGGGGCGAAGATGACGTTGGCGAGCTTCTCCTCCCCCTCGTCGTAGACTCCGAGTTCGAGTAACTCCGAGCCGGCGCGGTGGGGCCGCATCTGGACGCGGAGCCCACCGGGGAGCTTATAGTGCCGCGTCCACATCGCCAGCCACTCTTCAAGGAGCTTCTTGGGGACCTCGGTCTGTATCAGGTGCTGATGCTGGGTCGAGCCCTTGCCCATTGCCATGGTTGTCGCCGTGCGCCCCGACGTAGCGGCCAATGCGGCGTCCGCGCGCGGTCCGCCGACGAGGGTCTGGGGCGTGCCGTAGGGAGAATCGACCATGCGGAGTTTTCGTTGCAGGCGGGCGAGGGCGAGCATGCCGTCCTGCTTGAGGGCCATTGTGAACTCCTCGGCGGCGAGGCCGTCGATCTGGTGACCGCCGTAGGTGATGAAGTTGAAGACGAAGCCCAGCTTGCCGAGTTCCTCGGGAAAGCTTCGCATTTCCTCGTCGCTCATGCCGGTGGTGTCCCAACTGAACGACGGCGAGAGGTTGTAGGCGAGCATCTTGTCGGGAAACTCCGAGTGAATCGCCTCGGCGAACTCGCGCGCGTCATCGAGGTTGGCGGTCTTGGTCTCCATCCAGAGCAGGTCGGCGAAGGGCGCCGCCGCAAGCGACTTGGCGATGGCGTACGGAATACCGCCGCGCACCTGGTAGTACCCTTCGGGCGTCCTGGCCGCCTCGCAGTCCCAGTCCACGTCGACGCCGAGTTCGTGCGCCTTCTCGCGGGCGGCGTAGAGCGAGGCGCGCGCGGCGAAGCGCCGCCAGTCGTCGACGCTTGTCTCGACCGGTTCACCTTCGCTCGACCGGAATTCGATCACTTCGGCAACCGCCTCGCCGAAGGTGTTCAGTTCGGCGTCGTCCTCCCAGGCGTCGAGGAAGCGGGCGGTGATCCGGTCGAACATCGCGTCGATCGAGGTCTCTTTCCCCTCCCGCAACGACGCCACGGCTTCGGCGGCCTGCGCCAGAATGCCCCGGCGCTCCAGCCATTCCCGGGCGACGGTGTGCTCTCCGGCCGGTATGGCGTACAGGAGATGGCCGGTGAGTTCGGCGACTCCCAGCTCGTGAAAATGCTGGATCAACGCTAGGAAGCAGGGCTTGTAGGCTGGCACGTCGGGGTTCGTCGCCCCAACCAGGAAGGGTTGATCGCGTTCGTCGCCGCGACCTTCGATCAGGTTGGCGGCTTCCGCGTCGGTGCGGGCGACGATGAGGCCGGGAACGCCCATGACGTCGAGCTGGAAGCGGGCCGCGTTCAGTCGCTTGTTCTGCTCGTCCTGCGCCACAAGCACTTTGCCGCCCTGATGGCCGCACTTCTTGGTGCCCGGACGCTGGTCTTCGATGTGGTAGCCTGGAACGCCGGCTTCCACGAAGCGGCGGATCAGGTTGCGCACGTGTGGATCGCCGCCGTGGCCGGTGTCGGCGTCGGCGATGATGAACGGCCGAAAATCCCGAGCGTTCGTCGCGGCGCGCTGCGCCTCAGTCATCCGCGAACGCAGATACTGCTGGTTGCGATCCGCCGAGAGCAGGGCGCGCACGAGCGTCGCTGCTTCGTCGGGCACCTGGCTGAGCGGATAGCTGGCGAGATCGGGTCCCGGGTCCTCGCTCGTTCCGCCCTTGGCGGAGGTCGCCCAGCCGCCGAGGTAGATCGCCTCGATCCCCATCCGCTTCATCGCCACCGCCTGCCCCGGCGAGTACGGGCCAAAGGTGGTGATGCTCTTGCGCTCCGCGAAAAGTTCGCACAAGCGATCGTAAAACGCTGCGGCCGCCTCACGAGCTATCGTGTAGTCGTGGCCGATGGTGCCGCGCTGCTCGACCACCTGACGCGCGGTATACGGGCGAACGATCCCCGCGAATCGGGGGCTGTCGAACCACTCTTGGGTCTCGTTGATTTCCTGTTCGAACGATCTTATAAGGGCACTCCTTGGTTCAGACAACAAAATCGAGATTCTCGGTGATCCGCGTTCCGTCTCGCTCGAAGGCCTCGATGTAGGACCGGATGCGGGATCTGGCATTGGCGAGATCGTGATTGTTCAGGTTCAGGAGATCGATGTACCAGGGCAGCTTGGCGCGAATCTATTTCCTGCCCTTCCGAGGAAGGAATGCGCAAAAGGCTGCATGGGAGAATTGTGCAGAATTATTCGGCATTCGGGAAGCGGAATTTAACAGGCTACACAGAAGCGCGAATGCCGTCCGAGGAAAAATGGTATGCGCTCACAGGGCGCGTCGTTGACGCAAAAGTGGAAGCGGACGGCGACATTCATATTGCACTTGTAGATGCCAACGGAAACAACGTCGGAACCGTTAGCGCCGAAATTCCCGTCGGTCCCAAGTGGTGCGAGATTCGACAGATTGTGTTTGGCTGGACGACGCCGACGAGCTTGAGCATCAAGAAATGGGCAGCATTGGACAACTTATGAGTAGGTCCAGGGCCGTCCTAGGATGATAGTTGAAGCTAACAAGGAAGGTAAAATATGAAGAAAACGATATTCGTAACAGCGATATGTGTCGGACTGGTCGCTATGATGAGCGCCCGCGCCGCCGAGAAGGCGGAAAACCCAAGTCTTGCCATCTTGTCGGACAACAAGGCCGGCGCGAGCGAGAAAGTCAGTGCAATTGAAGCTTACGTTCGGAGTGTGGAAAAGAATATTTCCTCCTCCCAACGCAAAGTACAGATGCTCTCCCCCGGTGAGCTGAAGAAGGTAACGAACGAGAATTGGACGAAGATCCATACTTACTCTGATGGTGCGGACCTGAAGCGGATGAAACTCTATCCGCCGGCGGGTTCACAAAGGACAGAAGAGTTT
>DATCWO010000250.1:0-5023 GCA_036566325.1 Burkholderiales bacterium
TCCCTGTTTGACGGCGCCGATGAATTGCTCGTGGATCTCGTCCAGCATGACTTGCGCATGCTTGACATGCTCGGGCTTGAGTGGCGAGAACGGATCGAGAAAAGCCTTGTTGTCGCCGGAAGTCATGACGCGCCGTTCGACGCCGAGTTTGTCGATCACCTCGACGAAACCGAACTGGTCCATGACCACGCCGATCGAACCGACCAAGCTGGCCTTGTCCACATAGATGCGATCAGTCGCGGCGGCGATGTAATAGCCGCCGGAGGCGCAGATATCTTCCACCACCGCGTAGATCGGAATATCCGGATGGGTACCGCGGAGACGCCGGATCTCGTCATAAATAATGCCGGCCTGGACCGGACTGCCGCCCGGACTGTTGATGCGCAGAATGACGCCCTTGGTGTTGTTGTCCTTGAAGGCGGCCTGTAGCGAAGTGGTGATGTTTTCCGCGCTGGCATCGCCGTCCGTATCGATCACGCCGTCGATGTCCACCAGGGCCGTATGACCGCCCGCGAGTTCGGTTGTCGGCACCCAGTCGAACAGCATGACTATCAGTACGGTGATATAGGCGAGTGTCGCTAGCTTGAAGAAAATGCCCCAGCGCCGTGCGCGCCGCTGTTCTTTCAATGCGCCGAATGCCAGCCGTTCGAGCACGCTGCGCTCCCAGTTTCTGTCCTCGTCCGCCATAACCGTTCCTCAAGATTCCTGTTTCAATTCGACGCGACCATCGCGTTCTTCAATGGCGATCGGCATCAGCCGTCCGCCACGACAGGGGCCGCTCACGCATGCCCCCGACGCGGGATCGTACAGCGCGCCATGGGTGGCGCATATCAGCAAACCTGTTTCCGGATCGAAGAACTGACCTTCCTGCCAATCCAGTTGCACCCCGACATGCGCGCAGCGGTTGAGATAAGCACGCGCCTCGCCGGCATGCCGGATGACGAAGGCCGGCTTCGGCCCATCCTCGCCGTGGACTTCGAAGCGCACGCCGGGCCCGTCGTCGACGAGTGCGGTGCTGGCGCAAATCACGCGTTCGTTCTGAGCCATTGATGCAGGTCGATCATGGAATCCAGCATTGCCAGCGAATCCATGCGAGTCAGTTCATCGGCCGGATGTGCGCCATAGGTCACTGCCACGGCCGGCACGCCGGCGTTGGCGGCCATGCCGAGATCGTGCGTCGTATCGCCGATCATCAAAGTGCGTTCGCGCTCGACGCCCAGTTCGCCGATCAGTTCAAGAAGCATGTCGGGTGCCGGCTTGGGTGTGCATTGATCGGCGCAGCGCGTCGCGACGAAGCGCTGTTTCAGGCCGGTCTGCTCCAGTGCACGGGTCAACCCTGCCCGGCTTTTACCCGTGGCGACGGCGAGCAGATGGCCGCGGCCTTCCAGTTCGCTCAGCATTTCCAGCGTTCCGGCGAACAGCGGCAGATCCGGATCGCGCTGAAACCAATGAAAGCGATAGCGCTCGATCATCTTTATATAGTCGCTCGCCGGCAGCCCCGGACAGGCGTATGCCATGGCGTCGTGCAAGCCGAGTCCGATGACGTGGCTGGCGCGCTGATCGTCGGGCACAGGCAATTCCAGATCGCGGCAGGCATTCTGAATCGAGGCGACGATCGCAGCGGCTGAATCCATCAGCGTGCCATCCCAGTCAAAAACAACGAGATCAAAGCGTTGCGGCATGTTCTGCAGTATTTGCTTCAATAAAAGCGGCGAGGTCCGGAGGCAGCGGCGCCTTCAGTTCAAGGGGCACCTCAGTCAGTGGATGCGTCACACGTAGCTCCGCAGCGTGCAGGAACATCCGCTTCAGTCCCGCTTTGGACAGGGCACGATTCAGTTCGAAATCGCCGTACTTATCGTCGCCGAGGATGGGAAAACCCAGATGCGAGAGATGCACGCGTATCTGGTGTGTGCGACCGGTATCGAGAATGGCGCGCAGCAAGGTGTAGGCGCCGGCTGCCTGAACGAGTTCGAAGCGAGTGCGGGACGCAACCCCTTCCTTATCCACGCTTACGCGTCGTTCTCCCTCTTTTGTCAGATACTTGCGTAATGAAAGCGAGATGTTACGTGAACTGTGTTTCCACTCGCCTTTGACCATGGCGAAGTAGGCTTTGTGCACCTCGCCGTCGCGCATTGCGGCGTGCAAACGCGTCAGCGCCGAGCGTTTCTTCGCCAGCATGAGCAGGCCGGAGGTTTCTTTGTCGAGTCGGTGCACCAGCTCGAGAAATCGGCAACTCGGCCGCGCGGCGCGCAACTGTTCGATCACGCCGAAGCTGATGCCGCTGCCGCCATGGACCGCCACCCCGGCCGGCTTGTTGATGACAAGCAGCGCATCGTCTTCGTACACCACCGGAAAGCCCGGATCGGGCCGCGCCTTTGGCGTTGCCTTGGGCGCCGCGGTACGGACCGGCGGAATGCGGACCTTGTCCCCGATTTGCAGGCGGTAGGTCGCATCGATGCGGCCGCTGTTGACCCGAACTTCGCCGGAGCGCAGCAGCCGGTAAATATGGCTGCGCGGCACGCCTTTAAGTTCGCGCAACAGGAAATTGTCGATGCGCTGATCGGCACCGTGCTCATCGACAACGGCAACCGATGCCTGTGGCGCCGACCGTGTGGGCGAAGATCGTTGCAATGCCTTTTTTAAATCCTTCATTCTGCTTATACTCGGGCCGCTGCCTTCGATCGCGGGACAGCGGCCCAAAGGCAAGAAATGCCTGCGCCGCCAGCACGTCCCCGGCTATCGGGAGGTCTGCGAAACAGCGACATCGTGTTACGAGACAGCGAAGCCTGCGAGCGCCAGAGTGGCGCTAACGCTTTGTAGGGCATCGCATCGAGGAGAACATGGGTTGCTTCATGCAGAGCTTCTTAATGCCGCGAAGTTGGGCTGGTCCACAGTTCAGTTAGAAGCCCTTCAGCTGGTTAACTCGCTCACCAGAAGTAGCGATGGTAATTCATTTCAGCGCGACGGAATCACTACGGAAGTTCTGATCAATCGCTTTCGCATGTGGTGTCGCAGGTTATTGGCCGATTTGATGCGTTGCTCGACGATGTCGCCGCTCGCCCCGCCAAGCCCCTGTGCGATCTATGCACCGGTTCTACAGACCCTTCCTAGCCGATTCGCGCCGCCGACGTACCAGCGGCGCATGAAGCACAGACAAACCTCACTGACCAACGTACCCACTCAACCGTACACAAAGACGATGTAGATCACGTCCCAAACGTCAGCGGCGTTTAGTCCTGCCCGCGCGCAGGAGAAGAACTAAATGAAGCGCATGCTGTTCAATGCGACGCAAGCCGAGGAACTCCGCGTTGCGATCGTCGATGGTCAGAAACTGATCGACCTCGACATCGAATCGGCCAGTAAAGAGCAACGTAAGAGCAACATTTATAAAGGCGTCATCACCCGCGTAGAGCCCAGTCTCGAAGCCGCGTTCGTCGATTACGGTACCGAACGTCACGGCTTTCTGCCCTTCAAGGAAATCGCTCGCGCCTATTTCAAGCGCGACGCCGATCCCGGCCGTGCCCGCATCCAGGACGTCATCGATGAGGGCACCGAACTCATCGTGCAAGTCGAGAAGGACGAACGCGGCACCAAGGGTGCGGCGCTCACCACCTTCATCAGCCTGGCCGGTCGTTATCTCGTTCTGATGCCGAACAATCCGCGCGGCGGTGGCGTATCGCGTCGCGTGGAAGGCGAAGAGCGCAACGAACTGCGCGACATCATGGACCGCCTGCCCGTGCCGCAAGGTATGAGCATCATCGGTCGCACCGCCGGTATCAGCCGCAGCTACGAAGAGCTCGACTGGGATCTGAGCTACCTGCTCAAGCTGTGGGGCAAGATCGTTGAAGCTTCCGAGCCGCAGAAAGACGACCACAACAAGCTGATCAATCCCGCGCCCTACCTGATCTACCAGGAATCGAGCCTGGTGATCCGCGCAATCCGCGATTATTTCCAGCCCGACATCGGCGAAATTCTCATTGATACCGACGCGATCTTCGAACAGACCGCGGCGTTCATGAGCAACGTCATGCCGGACAACATCAATCGCGTGAAGCGTTATCAGGACGATATTCCGCTGTTCTCGCGCTTCCAGATCGAGCATCAGATCGAGACGGCGTACTCCCGTCAGGTTTCATTGCCGGCGGGCGGCGCGATCGTTATAGACCACACCGAGGCGCTGGTGTCCGTGGACGTCAACTCGGCGCGCGCCACCAAAGGCGGTGACATCGAGGAGACGGCGTTTCGCACCAACCTGGAAGCGGCCGAGGAAATCGCCCGTCAACTGCGTCTGCGTGACCTGGGCGGTTTGATCGTCATCGACTTCATCGACATGGAAAGCCAGCGCAATCAGCGCGAAGTCGAGAATCGGTTGCGCGAGGCATTGCGCTTCGATCGCGCCCGCGTGCAAATGGGCAAGATCTCCCGCTTCGGCCTGATGGAATTGTCGCGCCAGCGGTTGCGCCCCGCCCTCGGCGAAGGCAGCACCATGACCTGCCCGCGCTGCAACGGTACCGGCCATATCCGCGGCGTCGAATCCACTGCCCTGCACATCCTGCGCATCATTCAGGAAGAGGCGATGAAGGAAAACAGCGCCGCCGTGCATGCACAGGTCCCGGTCGATGTGGCGACCTTCCTGCTGAACGAAAAGCGCGGCGAAATTCATTCGGTCGAAGCGCGACTGAAAGTAAACGTGGTGCTCATCCCCAACGTTCATCTGGAAACGCCGCATTACAGTATCGAGCGCCTGCGTCATGACGATCTGAACCAGGAAGGCGCGTTGCCGGCAAGCTATAACCTGGTCGATGTACCGGCCGAGGAGAAGGCTGCGGCGGCAATCGCGAAGGAAGAACGTCCGGCGCGCCAGCAGGCTGCCGTGCGAGGCGTCACGCCGGAGCAACCCGCGCCGATGGCCGCCCGCCCAGGCGTGCCGGCGGTAACCGAGGACGCACGATCGGGCATCATCGATCGCATTTTCGGCTGGTTCCGCCGCGTCGAAAGCACTCCCGCCCCGGCTGCCCCCGTC
>DATCWO010000314.1:0-3309 GCA_036566325.1 Burkholderiales bacterium
AACGACGGAATCACCGTTTCTTAAGTCTATCAACGACTTCTGCAACAAAATCGGCACAAAGCGGACATCCCTCGCGCGTCGGTTGATGTCCGCTTCTCTAATCGGCCATTCAGGGTCAAGCGCTTTCAGACTATCCACCACTACGGTGTCGATGTCGCTCACGGGCTCGTGCTTCTCTTCGGAATCGGCACCAGGGGCCCTTCCATCATGGGATTCGAGGACGAGGTGGAACAATCTTTCGGGCGGCCTTGCCGTCAGACGAACGGTAGGTCCAAGCGGACATGCGAACTCACCTCATCCATCGTCCCGCGAGGGACATCATTCCACCGCTCGGTGGAGCTCGAGTGTCCTTCTATTGGATTAGATGCTGCACGGTTTTCATGCTGCTGCTGTGGCCTGTTCTCGGGTCCAGCGGAACTCGGTGCCGTCAACCCATATGCGGTGCATGATCACAGCCAACCGGCGTGCCAGGGCCACGATCGCCTTTTTCATCCCGCGGCGCCTGGCGATCTGCATCGCCCAGGCTTTGAGCCAGGACCATTTCTTCGACCGCAGCATGCTCTGAGCTGCTTCGTAGAGCATGACCCGCATCATCTCATCTCCGCAGCGTGATATTCTGCCGTTCCGATCGACCTCGCCCGATTGATACTTGGCGCACGTCAGCCCAAACACCGCCCCGAGTGCCTTGGATTTTCGGAAGCGAGCGGGCACATCGACGGTGGCGCGATAGGTCAACGCCACAACGGGGCCGACACCGGGGGTCGTCATCAGGCGCCGGCACACCTCATCATCCCGGACAATGGCCAGCAAACGGCGATGCAGGATGACGATCTGTTCGCGAAGCGTCCGCCGGACAATGAGCATCGGCTCGACCAGCACCGCTAGGTCGGGGAGGTTCTCAACAAGCTCCCTGATGCGGGCCTCAAACTTCACCTTCCCAACCATGCCAACCTTGAGACCGAAGTTGCGCAAAGTGCCGCGCAGGTCATTCTCGATTGCGATCGCCTGCGACTGTAGCAGCTTGCGATGTGTCAGCAGCATCCGCAGTTTCTGACTGCGTATCGTCTTCACATGCACCGGACGATAAAGCCCCGCCCGCATCATCTGCGCTATGCCGCGCGCATCGTTGCGGTCCGTCTTGTTGATCTGCGCCTTCAACACCGCTTGCATGTGCCGCGTCTCAACGCAGATCACAGGCAATCCTGCTTCGGCGAGAGCGCTGAACAGCCATTGCGACAACGGTCCAGCTTCCAACCCAATTCGCTTGAAGTGGTAGGCGAGGTTCTTCAGCACCGCCAACAACGCTTCAGGTTCGCTCGCCACCTTTACTTCCCGAACGATCTTGCCTGCGTCATCCACAATGCAGATGCTCGTCTCCTTGACCGAAACGTCCAGTCCAGCAAAATGGTCCATGCTGCGCTTCTCCTTCTGATGCTTGAGGCCGTGTTCACGGACCTCGTTTCACCATCAGCCTGAAGCGCAGCACCCAAAATCTTCAGCTATCCACAAGCTGCCGGCCGATTACCCCATCTTTGGGTCGATGCTGTCGAAAAAGTCGGCGTTTCGGTTGGAACGTCGCGTTTGGCGCTCGAGGGACGTTTGATCGGGCGACCTGATGCCTTTGAAGCTACTTTTGTCGGGACCAACATTCAGTCAGACGGTGCGCGCGGTTGGATGCGAGGCGGCCCCAGGGCACGTAACGCCAGGGTCTTGAGGTTCTGCACGATAGCGGCAAGATGGAATTCGTCGCGGGCACCGGAAAGACCTCTGAGCCGCATGCGCTCGAAGCCGTGATGAATCTTCAGATGGGCAAATCGCATCTCCACGCGCTTTCGCTCATCACGCGACCGCAAGAAGGCCTTCGTACCCATTAGCTGCCGCGCCACATCGCGGGCTTCCTCGTGAACATCGCGCGGTATTTTCCTTGCGAGTTGCTTGGGGCAACAGCGCGCCTTGAGCGCACAGACATCGCAATCGAGCTTGGAAGCGCGATAGAGAAGGGTCCGTCCTTCGTGCACGGTACCGCTGGTGTGTAGCACCTTGTTGTTGGGACAGATGTAAACTCCTCGCCGCTTGTCCCACCGAAAATCCGAACGTGAGAGAGTGCCGTCCTCTCGAGTGCTTTTGTCCCAGACGGGAATATGCGGCGTGATGCCGGCGCCAATCAGCCAACCGAGGAACTTGCCCGTGCCATAGGCCGTATCAGCGGCAAGACGTTTGGGCTTGAGCCCCAAGCGCTTGTCAGTCCGCTCGATCATGGTCTTGGTCGCAGCAACTTCGTCGTACGTGCGTGCGGGCGTAGCCTCCACATCGACGATCACCGTGTTCTCGATGTCGATGAGATAGTTGAGCCCATAGCCGAACTGCACTCGCTTGTTGGCTTTGGCGGTCCACGCCGAGCAGGGATCACTAGGTGAGATCACCTTTGGCGGCTTGCGGTCGGGATTGGCTTCCGCATCGGCCTGGAGCGCTGCGAGATATTCCTTGACCGCGCGCGTTTGGCGTTCCGGCTCGGCCCACGCGATCTCGTCTGGCGCTTTGCCGTGATAGCGGCTGGCATTGGCCTCCATCACGCTGGCGTCGACAGCGAACCCCTCGCCCTTGACCAAGCCGGCCGCCATGCAGGCTACAACGACACGCTCGAATATGTGGCGGAAAACATCGCTCTCCCGGAACCGGTGCAGCCGGTTCTCCGAAAAAGTCGAGTGATGCGGAACCTTGTCATCAAGGTCGAGCCGACAAAACCAGCGATACGCCAGATGCAACTCGACTTCCTGCGTCAGCCTGCGCTCCGAGCGCAGACCGTAACAGTACCCAACAATCAGCATCCGGATCATCAGGTCAGGGTCAACCGATGGCCGACCGATCTCGCTGTAGTAGGGCTTCAGCCGCTCGTGCATATCGGCGAGCGCCGTCATCACAAAACAATCGATACGCCTCAGCAGGTGGTCCTTCGGGACGCGATCATCGAGATGGAACTGATAGAAAAGGCTTGCCTGATCGCCGCACCGCCGACCCATCATCGCCGCCTCCGAGACCGTGATCCATAGAATCAGCGGAATCACTGTTCGGCGACGTTCTCAAGCCTTTTTCGACAGCATCGGTCAAAAGCGGAAAGGCTCGCAGCGAGCATATTCCGTCCGGATTGACCTCAAAAACTGCGGACCACGACGCGGTCAGACCGGATTGAATTTGCCACGGCTCGAACGCTTAGGACGCAATCAGCTCCTTGATCCGGGCCCAACTTTTGAGCCCATCGCGCCCGGTGTCAGCGTAGTCGGTCGGTGGATAGTCCGAGATTCCCTTGAA
>DATCWO010000117.1:0-4369 GCA_036566325.1 Burkholderiales bacterium
GCGCGGAAGACATCATCACTCACGGCGACGGCAGCATCGAAGTCATCACGCCGCCGACAAACGAGTTTCACGCGGTGAAGGCGGCGCTGGAAAAGGCGGGCCTCAAGCCCGACTATGCCGAAGTCACCATGAAGCCGACGACCGATAACGAACTGACCGGCGAGGACGGCGCAAAAATGCAGCGACTGCTCGACGCGCTGGAATCGCTCGATGACGTGCAGGCGGTGTACACCACGGCCGTGATTCAGGAATGACCGGGCGGTGAGCGCGATCCATCTCCGCGACATCAACCCCGGTCCGCGAATCACCGGTGCTGGTTGTGGCGCCCCTCGTGGATAAGGTACGCATACTCGGCATCGATCCGGGCCTGCGGATCACGGGGTTTGGCGTCATCGAAAAGATCGGCACCAAGCTCAGTTACGTCACCAGCGGCTGCATCCGGTCACCGGATGTCGAAGGGTTGCCGGAGCGGTTGAAGGTGATCCTGGAATCGCTCGGCGAAGTCATCGCCACGTATTGCCCGACGCAGGTCGCGGTCGAGAGAGTATTCGTCAACGTCAATCCGCAATCCACCCTGTTGCTCGGCCAAGCGCGCGGCACCGCCATCTGCGCAGCCGTTCTGGCGCAGCTGCCGGTGAGTGAATACACGGCGCTGCAAGTGAAACAGGCGGTGGTCGGCAACGGTCACGCGAAAAAGGAGCAGGTGCAAGAGATGGTCAAGCGTCTTCTCGTACTGCCCGGCCATCCCGGTGCCGACGCGGCCGATGCGCTGGCCTGTGCCATCGCCCATGCGCATGGCGGGCAGGGACTGGGTGCGCTGGCGACCAGCGGCTTTCGTGTGCGTGGCGGTAGGCTGGTCGAAGGGCGCAGCCGGCGTCGCACGACCGTCTAGCAAGGGGAAAGATCGACATGGTTCCATGGCTCACGTTGCTCAAGGCGGGCCTGCCGTACGTGGCGGACATCGTCGCCGATCGGCTGCCCGTGTTTACCAATCGCAATGCCGAAGCGAAGAGCGCGACCGAGCTGACGGCGCAGCAGATTGCGGAGTTGCAGCAGGTCGCGCAACGCAATGCCGAAGCGATCAAGGCGCTTGCCGAGCAATTGCAACGGACGGTGAGCGCCGTCGAAGCGGGTGCCACGGAGAACGAGCGAGTGATCGGTGAGTTGAGACGACAGGTTGCTGCGCTCGAACAACAACGCACCGATGTCACGCAGGAACGCGATACATTGCGGCGGCGCATAGAAAGCGCGCGCTGGGTCAGCTTGATTGCGTTCGGGACTGCATTTCTCGCGATCTCGCTGGCGATTCTGAGTAATTTCGTATGAGGCACCAGGCGTGATCGGCCGTATTCAAGGCGTTTTGCTGGAAAAGAATCCACCGCAAATCCTGGTCGATTGCGGTGGTGTGGGGTATGACGT
This sequence comes from Burkholderiales bacterium, assembly GCA_036566325.1. Classification (GTDB taxonomy): domain Bacteria; phylum Pseudomonadota; class Gammaproteobacteria; order Burkholderiales; family SG8-39; genus ZC4RG42. The sequence continues at coordinate 1,420 of DATCWO010000117.1, forward strand.
CGAGGTGCCGATGAGCACCTTCTACAATCTGCCGCAGAACGGCGAGCGCGTGACGCTGCTCACGCATATGGTGGTGCGCGAAGACGCACACCTGTTGTTCGGCTTCGGTTCGGAAGCCGAACGCAAGACGTTTCGCCAGTTGGTGAAGGTCAGCGGTGTCGGCGCGCGGACGGCGCTGGCCGTGCTGTCCGGCATGTCGGTGGGGGACCTCGCCGAAGCGGTGACGCTGCAGGAAGCGGTGCGGCTGACCAAGATTCCCGGTATCGGCAAGAAGACCGCCGAGCGGCTGATGCTCGAACTGAAAGACAAGCTCGGCGTCGATCTGGGCAATGTGGGCGCGGTGAATCGCGCACAGCCTGCGTCGAGCGACGTGCTGCATGCGTTGCTGGCGCTGGGTTACAACGAGCGCGAGGCGGTGGCGGCGGTCAAGCAGATGTCCGAGGGGATATCGGTATCCGATGGCATCAAGCAGGCGCTCAAGCTGCTTTCGAAGGCATAGCCTTCTGCAGTGGTTCGAGCTTCGATCGGTGCGATAATCCGCGCCCATGGTGATTGAAACCGACCGCCTTATTTCGCCCGAACCTGCCAGTGCGCCGGAGGAGGCGCTCGAGCGCGCCCTGCGGCCGAAGCAGCTGGACGACTACGTCGGCCAGGAAAAGATTCGCGCGCAGCTGGAAATCTTCATCGAGGCCGCGCGCACGCGCAAGGAATCGCTCGATCACGTGCTGCTGTTCGGGCCGCCGGGGCTGGGCAAGACCACGCTGGCGCATATCGTCGCGCGTGAAATGGGCGTGAATCTGCGCCAGACGTCGGGGCCTGTGCTCGAGCGACAGGGCGACCTCGCGGCGCTGCTGACCAATCTCGAGCCGAATGACGTGTTGTTCATCGACGAGATTCATCGCCTGTCGCCGGTGGTGGAGGAGATTCTCTATCCTGCGCTGGAGGATTTTCAGATCGATATCATGATCGGCGAGGGGCCGGCCGCGCGTTCGGTCAAGCTCGATCTGCCGCCGTTCACGCTGATCGGCGCCACGACGCGCGCGGGCATGTTGACCAATCCGCTGCGCGACCGTTTCGGCATCGTCGCGCGACTGGAGTTCTACACCGCCGAGGAAGTGCAGCGAATTGTCACGCGTTCGGCGGGCTTGCTGAATGTTGAAATGGATGCGCCCGGTTCGCTCGAAGTCGCGCGTCGTTCGCGCGGGACGCCACGGATCGCCAACCGACTGTTGCGGCGCGTGCGCGATTACGCGCAAGTCAAAGCGGAAGGCAGGATCACGCGCGCCGTCGCGGATGCCGCGCTGTCCATGCTCGATGTCGACCGGCTCGGACTCGATGTGATGGACCGTAAATTGCTGCTCGCGGTGATTGAAAAATTTGGCGGCGGGCCGGTAGGCGTCGATAATCTCGCCGCGGCAATCGGCGAAGAGCGCGACACGATCGAAGACGTGCTCGAGCCGTATCTGATTCAACAAGGTTATCTGCAGCGCACGCCACGCGGGCGCACCGCGACGTTAAGCGCTTATCGTCACTTTGGCCTGACCGCGCCGAATAGTGCCAATGCGGGCGGTGCGGCAGGGGAATTGTTCAAGGATGAATGAAGCTGAACACCGGCCGTTTGTCTGGCCGGTTCGGGTGTACTTTCACGACACCGATGCAGGCGGCATCGTCTTCCACGGCAACTATTTGCATTTCATGGAAGCGGCGCGCACCGAATATCTGCAATCGCTCGGCTACAACGTCGCCGAGTTGCAGCATGCCGAAGACGGTGTGTTGTTTGTCGTGTATGGACTCGAACTGAAATATCGTAAACCCGCACGGTTGCATGATTCGTTGCAAATCACGGTGTCGGTACAGCGTGTCGGCGGCGCCCGACTTATTTTCGAGCAGCGGGTCGTGCGCGATGACGAAACGCTGGTCACGGCGCAGGTCAGTATCGCGACCGTGCATCCGCAAAGCATGAAACCGGTGCCGGTGCCCGACCGGCTGCGCAGCCAGGTTCAACAGCAGTAAAGGCGGCCATAGAGCCGAACGACAATGAATGTGAGTCAAGATCTTTCGATCCTGGAACTGATCGTCAACGCAAGCTGGGCGGTGCAGGCCATCATGGCGCTGCTGCTCTGCGTGTCCGTGATTTCCTGGTACTACATCTTCGGCAAGATGTTTCTCATCCGCACGGCGCGCAAGCAAACCGAGGAATTCGAGCATTCCTTCTGGAGTCGCCCCGATCTGAATGCGCTCTATCAAAGCGCGGCCAATGCCCGTCATCGCACCGGCAGCCTTGAGCGGATTTTCGAGGCGGGCTTTCGCGATTACGTGAAGCTGCGAGCGCAGGATGTCGAATCCAGCGATCTGGTCGATAGTGCGCGTCGCGCCATGCAAGCCACCTATCAACGCGAAATCGACTATCTCGAATCGCATCTCGCCTTTCTCGCCTCGGTCGGCTCGGTCAGCCCCTATGTCGGCCTGCTTGGCACGGTGTGGGGCATCATGCATGCGTTTCGCGGGCTGTCCAACGTGCAGTCGGCGACGCTGGCCGCCGTGGCGCCCGGTATTGCGGAGGCGCTGGTCGCCACCGCGATCGGCCTCTTCGCCGCCATTCCTGCAGTCGTCGCATATAACCGCTATTCGCATGACATCGACCGGCTGTCGATTCATTTCGAGAGCTTCATGGAAGAGTTTTCCAACATCCTGCAGCGCCAGGCGCATCACCAACTGCATCAGTCGCCGCACTCGCAAGCGCCGAATCTGACGCACACGATGTCGCATCAAGCGGTGAAGTGAGCGCCATGCGCCAACGCAAGCTCATGAACGAGATCAACGTCGTACCGTATATCGACGTGATGCTCGTCCTGCTCGTCATTTTCATGGTGACGGCGCCGATGTTGAATCCGACCATCGTCGAGTTGCCGAGCGTGGGTAAATCCACGCAGGTGCCGGAGACGCCGCT
>DATCWO010000160.1:0-2067 GCA_036566325.1 Burkholderiales bacterium
ACCCGTTGCTGAACCAGCCCCGCGTGTTCGCGCACGGTATGGAAGACGATGTCCGGCCACTGCTCCTGCGCAACCGTGATTTCGGCGAGCAGGCTTGCCAGGAAAGTCGGTTCGTTGGCGGCGTCGCGAGCGATCCGATGCGCATTCGCATCGATGAAACGCTTCAGCGTTTCGGCTTCGCGGCAGGTCACCCACCGCGCGAAGCGATAGCGTGCCGGCATCAGGCGCGCCTGCGCACCGTATTCATGCGCCAGACGATGCGCCACCACTTCGAACTGCAATTCGCCGACTGCGCCGAGCAGCAATGCGCTGCCGAGCAGCGGTCGAAACACCTGGATGGCGCCTTCTTCGCCAAGCTGCGTCAAGCCGGTGTGCAGTTGCTTGGTGCGCAGTGGATCGGCCACTTCGACCATGCGGAAGAGTTCGGGCGCGAAGAACGGCAAGCCGGTGAAGCGCAGGCTTTCGCCTTCGGTCAGCGTATCGCCCAATTGCAGCAAACCGTGATTGGGAATGCCGATGATGTCGCCGGCGTAGGCGTCTTCGAGCAATTCGCGCCGTTGCGACAGAAAGGTGACGACGGTATTCGTTCGCACCGCTTTGCCGGTGCGCGTTACGACAAGCCGCATGCCGCGATCGAATTTCCCCGAGCACAGCCGCACGAATGCAATGCGATCGCGGTGAGCCGGGTCCATGTTGGCCTGCACCTTGAAAACTACGCCGGACACTTTTTCTTCGGCCGGCTCGACGGTTCTTTCCAGCGCCTCGCGCGCGCGCGGGTGCGGCGCCAGGGTGACAAGCGCGTCCAGCACTTCCTGCACGCCGAAGTTGTTGATGGCCGAACCGAAAAACACCGGCGTCTGTTCGCCCGCGGCGAAGCGCGCCTTGTCGAACTCGGCGGACGCACCGCACACCAGTTCGATCTGTGCGTGGGTTTCCGCGAACTTGTCGCCGAGGCGTTCGGTGCACGCGGCGGCGCCTTCGACGAATTCTTCGCCGCCCACTCTGTCCTCACCGGCACGGAACAGACGCATGCGGTCCTTGCGCACATCGAACACGCCGGCGAAGCCTTTGCCCATTCCCACCGGCCAAGTGAACGGCACCACCGGCATTTCCAGCACGCGCTCGATTTCGTCCACCAGATCGAGCGGATCGCGCCCTTCGCGGTCCAGCTTGTTGATGAAGGTGATGATCGGCGTGTTGCGCGCGCGGCAGACCTGCAGCAGACGCAGTGTCTGCGGCTCCACGCCGTTGGCCGCGTCGATCACCATCAGCGCCGCATCGACTGCGGTCAGCACGCGATAGGTGTCCTCGGAAAAATCCTGGTGGCCGGGCGTATCGAGCAGATTGAGGATGCACCCTTCGTATTCCATCTGCATGACCGAACTCGCCACCGAGATGCCGCGCTGCTTCTCGATCTCCATCCAGTCGGAGGTCGCATGGCGCGACGCCTTGCGCGCCTTGACGCTGCCGGCGATACGAATCGCGCCGGAAAACAGCAGCAGCTTCTCGGTGAGCGTGGTTTTCCCCGCGTCGGGGTGAGAGATGATCGCGAAACTGCGACGTCGTTCGACTTCGTGCTGAAGAGACATTCCATTCCTTACAGGGGGCGGGCGTCGGCTTTAGGAAATGTCCTGATCAGGCTTTCTTGGGCTCGAGCGCGGTGCGCATTATCGTGCACTTCGCGCCCGCGACGAAATCAGCGCACTTGGATGTGCCGCCACGCCCCGCTGCGCCAGCGCAAATAGATGGTGACGCCCAGGCCGAACATGTAGATCACCGCGGCGATCCAGCCGCCGGCCGCACCCCAGCCGAACTGCGGCAGGAAATCGACCCAGCCCTGTCCTGCGGCGAACGTCAGCGAATGCGCGAGCGGCACGAAACCGAACCACGACAGCCCGACGACCAGCACTGCGGGCACGCGCACATCGCCCGCGCCACGCAGACAGAACACGCTGCCCAGATGCATGCCGTCGAAGATCTGGTAGCACGCCGCCAGCCACAACAGAATCTGCGCCAGCCGCATGACTTCCTGCGCGTACGGATCGCCGGTCGCGACAAACCACGGCA
>DATCWO010000181.1:0-11665 GCA_036566325.1 Burkholderiales bacterium
CCCGCCGCCGGCCAGCATCATGACCACGTCGCTTGCCGCGCGCTGCGCCAGATATTCGGTATGCCCGGTGAAGGGAATGCCGGCATCGTTGATAACGCTTTTTTGCACCGGCGCGGTCACCATCGCGTCGTAGCGACCGGACAGGCACCCCTCGATCGCTTCGTCGAGAAGGCGGAGCACATAAGGACTGTTGGCGGCGTCGAGTTGCCCGGCAACGCATCGCGCACCGAGTGCGATGTGATGCACTGCCAAGCCCGACGCAGTTCGGTGCAGCATTGTCGCGCGCTCGGCGAGCAGCGCCTGATCCGCAAGCACGATCAAGCGCGCGTCGAAGCGCCGTTCGGCCAACGCCAAGCAGATGTCCGGCCCGATGCCGGCCGGCTCACCGGAGGTAACGGCGATCAGGGGTAAGTCGTCAGCGGCAGGCACGACGTGCGCTCAACCTTCGTCGAGCCGGTAGTCCACGAACGCACGATCGCGCAGTTGACGCACCCATTCCTGATAGGCCTCCTCTGCCTTGCGCTCGCGCAGTATCCGGCGCGCTTCGAGACGCTTGCGGTCGCCGCTCACATCCGCGACCCGCCGCTCGACGACCTGAATGAGGTGATAGCCGAACTGCGTCTTGATCGGTTCGCTGATCTGTCCGGGCGCGAGCGCATTCATGGCGCGCTCGAAATCCGGCACGGTATCGCCCTGCAGAATCCAGCCCAGATCGCCGCCACGTGCAGCCGAAGCATCATCGGAGTTGAGGCGCGCGAGATCGGCAAAGTCGGCGCCCTGCACGATTCGTTCGCGTAGCACGCTCAGTTTGCGTTGCGCTTCCGCCTCCGATACCAGTTCATTGGTTCGGATCAGTATGTGACGCGCATGCGTCTGCTCGACCGTCATGGCTTCCAGAACGCTGCCGCCACGACGCTCGTGCAGCTTGAGAATGTGATAGCCGGCCGGACTGCGCACCACTTCGCTGACTTCGCCGGCTTTCAACGTAGCGAGCGCCTTGACGAACAATTCAGGCAGCTTGGCCGGCTCGCGCCAGCCCATGTCGCCGCCTTTCAAACCGTCCGGTGCATCCGAGAAGGCCACCGCCAGCTGGGCGAAATCCTCGCCGGCACGCGCACGCTTTTGCGCCTCCTGCGCGCGCTTCATGCGCTGCTCGAGTTGCTGGGGGCTCGCCTGTTCGGCAACGCGCACGAGAATATGCGACAACCGGTATTCGACGTTGCCCTCGATGCCGCTACGCTGCTGCTCGGCGAGGAAGTTGTCGACCTCGCTTTCGCTCACCTGAATCCGGCTGTTGACCTCGCGATCGCGCAGTTGCGACAGAGTCATTTCGGCTCGGATGTCTTCGCGGAATTTCTCGTAGGGAATGCCGTCGCGCGTCAGCGCCGCACGGAATTCGGTCGGACTCAGTTTATTGTTTTCGGCGATGCGGGCGATGGCCGCATCCACGGCCGCGTCCTCGATCCGAATGCCCGATTCCTTGGCGAACTGCAGTTGCGCCCGGTCGACGATCATGCGTTCGAGAATCTGCCGCTCCATGACGCCACGAGGCGGCAAGGGCGTGCCTTTGCGCTCCAGCTGACGAACCACGGTATCAACCCGTTCATCCAGGCCGCGTTGGGTGATCACCTCGTTATTCACAACGGCGACAATACGATCGGCAAGAATCACCCGGCGAGCCGAAGGCTGCGCGGTGGCCATACTGCAACTGACCGCGAGAATGACGACCCAGAAAAAGCGATGCACAAAACTAATAGCCATAATTGCCGTCGTTGTGGGTCTGCCATGGTGAAACCGTCTCGCCGCGATCAAAGGCATTGGTTTCACCGGGACGAACCAGATTCGTTGCCGTATAGCCGGGGATATTTCGACGCAAGGTATCGAAAGGATTCGATCCGAGGCGCGAGAATCCGTTGAGCTCGAGTTGTATGAAAAACACGTTCGTTTCCTGGTCCGTGGCGGTTTTGAACTTATGCAGTACTGCCCGCAGAATCCAGCAATCGGCATTATATTCAATGCCCGCCAGGTGCTCGACTGTGCCGCCCCCATTCAGATCATAGTTGACGCGACCCAGTCCATACCAGCCGCGGCCGAGCGGCCATTGCGCCGAAAAATCGACCGCACTGATCGCACCGATGGTGGTCTGGTTAGCGTTGGTATAGCGATAGGAAATATTCGCGACGCTGGCCGGCGCCGGAGAATAACGTACGCCGGCATTGAAGCGCTCCAGTTCGCGCTCGCTCCAGCCATACTGCGTCGTCGTTTCGATCGCCCAGTTCGGCGCAACGCGCCCCGCAATGCTGGCCAGAATCGGCGATGTGTCGCTCGTACGCGGCGCTGTCTCCTTGGTCAGCGTGACACGCTGGTCATCGAAGTAAAAGCGCTGGCCGACAAAGGCGCGCAACACTTCCTGTCCCGAAGTCGGCGAAATGAACCGGCTGGTGAAGCCCGCAGTCAACTGGTTGGCGTCCGAAATGCGGTCCCCGCCGACGAAAGCATTCTCGGAGAACAACTGGGCGTAATTGAAGTCGGCGACGGTCGTATCGAACAGCGGAATATCGTCCTGGCGGCGAAACGGAACGTGAAGGTAGTACAGCCGCGGTTCGAGGGTCTGCAGCCAGTCGGTACCGAGCCAGTTCATCTCGCGCTCGAAAAACAGCCCAGCATCGATGCTCGCGATCGGTAATGACCGGGTCGGCGTGCTTTGCTCAGCGTTTTCGAAATCGCTCAGGTTGTACCAGGTCGAATGCACACCGATTTTCGGCTTGAAATAGCCGCCCGGCCCGGACAGCGGCAGCGCCACGCTGGGATATGCCGTCAGGCGCCGGCCAGTCTGCAAGCTCGGGTGCTCGAATGCGACGAATTCACCCTGCATGCTCAAGTCGAGGAAACGCGTATCCTGATTCAGCACGTTGAGAACGAGTTGCGGCACACGCTCGTACGGAATCGGCAAGGGATTCAGCGGATCCTGCAATACCTGAAATTTCTGTAGGCGTCCGTATCCGCTCCACCAGCCGGACGGCGCTGTGTACTGGATCAAGCCATCCTGTTCAAGATAGGTCTGGGTCGCAATCGACAGATTGCCGGAAAGGTCGCGGAAATAATCATTGTCCGAGACCTTGGCGTAATCGACGCGACCGGTCCATCCGTTGTTCCAGTTGGAGACATCGCGCACCGCCACGCCCCAGCGAGTCTCTTCGGCCAGCGCATCGCTCGGCAAGGTCTCATAGCGCAACATGCCCTGATGATGCGGCTGCAGATAGCGAAACTCATTTAGCAGCTGCACACCCCGTTTGGCGATATAGCGCGGGGTAATGGTGGCGTCGTAATTCGGTGCGATGTTCCAGTAATAAGGAAGAGTGAGGTCTGCACCGTTCTTGCCGCTCAGCGCGAGACTGGGCGGCAGGAAACCGCTTTTGCGTGCGTTGTTGATCGGAAAGGCGAAATAGGGGAACTCGGGTGTGGTTGCACCGAGGAAGGTCAGGCTGAAATTACGCGCCGTGGCGACTTCCCGCTCCATATCGACATGGAGTTCTTCGGCATTGACGAACCAATCGTCCTGGCCCGGCTTGCAGGTCGTGAAACGCGACTCGCTCAGCCGATAGCGATCCGGTCCTTCGAAGCGCATCGCAACCGCGTCGCCACGGCTTCTGATTCCCGGCAATTCGGCACGGCCGACCGAAGTCCGCTTGGCATCCGCCTCTTCGCTGTCATCCAGCAACGCTCGCGGCGCCAGGCTGAACACCGGATCATTGAAAATTCCGCGTGTTTCGCTGAGCCGCATACGCAAGCGCGGTCCGGTGATTTCGTCGCCTTTCACCAGCAGCCGGACGTTCCCCGTCGCGACCGCCTCGTCCTGCTCCTGCAGATAGCGCACGCGATCCGCGTACAGCGTCGTCGCGCCCTTGCGGAATTCGGCGTTGCCGACCGCTTCCAGTTCGGTCTCGCTGAGCCCTTCGAGCCGGTCGGCCCGGATGAAAGTGGGCAGTTCTTCACCACTGGGCGTAGGCGCCAGCGCGCGGTCAAGCTTGAGCCCCTGCGCCTGCGCGAATGCATCGTGTGCGTGGAGCACGCTTGTAGCGAGCACCACCGCGATTGCGGCGCGCAGGGAGAGATAAGGCATAGGGAAGAAGGGGAAGCGAAATTTGGCTGCTAAAATCGCACAAACTTCGGGGCATAGCAACGCATGGATCGTCGCACGCAACTGGAACACTGGCTCGGCGGCCTCTATCCGTCGAACCGCTTCACGCTCGCACCGGCTTCAGCCGACGCGAGTTTTCGTCGCTATTTCCGCGTGACATTCGAAGATCGAACGCCCCGCACGCTGATTGCGATGGACGCGCCGCCCGAACATGAAGATTGCCGGCCGTTCATCAAAGTCGCCGGCCTACTCGCCGAAGCAGGGCTGAATGCACCGGAAATCGTCGCCCAGCAACTCGAACAGGGCTTCCTGCTGTTGACCGATCTCGGCACTGAAACCTTTCTGCATGTCATCAATGAAGGCAATGCTGATCGGCTGTATGCCGATGCAACCGACGCATTGGTGAAATGGCAACTGGCCAGCCGCCCCGATGTGCTGCCCGCATACGATGCGGCGCTTCTGCGGCGCGAGGTCGAACTCTTTCCCAAGTGGTATCTGGGGCGGCATCTGGGCGTGCAATTGACGCCCGCTCAGCGTGGCGTGCTCGATCGCTGTTTCGCCCTCATTATCGCGAGCAACGTCGCCCAGCCCAGGGTTTACGTTCATCGCGACTACATGCCACGCAATCTGATGGTGAGCGAGCCGAATCCCGGCGTTCTGGATTTTCAGGACGCGGTCTACGGCCCCATTGCGTATGACGTCCTGTCGTTGTTCAAGGACGCTTTCCTCAGTTGGGAAGAAGAACGCGTCCTCGACTGGGTCGTTCGTTACTGGGAAAAAGCGCGTCGTGCGGGGCTGCCGGTCAGCGATGACATCGGCAGCTTCTATCGCGATCTCGAATGGATGGGTCTGCAACGCCACCTCAAAGTGGCCGGTATTTTCGCGCGACTGCATTATCGCGACGGCAAATCGGGTTATCTGGAAGACACGCCGCGCTTCATCAATTACATTCGTACCACGTGTCTACGCTACGACGCCTTCAAACCGTTGCTGTTGCTGCTCGACGAACTCGAAGGTTCCACACCGCAGCAGGGGTATACGTTCTGATCAACGCAACGCGCTCGTACAAGCACCGATGAGAGCCATGATTCTCGCGGCAGGCCGTGGCGAACGCATGCGCCCGCTCACCGACCACACGCCCAAGCCCTTGCTCAAAGCAGGCGGCAAGCCGTTGATCGTGCATCTGATCGAGCGCCTGTGCGCGGCCGGATTCGTAGACCTTGTCATCAATCACGCGCATCTCGGCGCGCAGATCGAGGAGGCACTCGGCGACGGGACGCACTGGGGCGTGCGGATACGTTACTCGGCCGAAGGCGAGGCGCTGGAGACCGCCGGCGGCATCGCCAAAGCACTGCCGTTGCTGGGCAACGCGCCGTTCATCGCCGTCAACGGCGATATTTACTGCGAGTTCGATTTTTCGCAGTTGCGCGAGCGACAGCTTGGCGACGATCTTGCCCACCTTGTGCTCGTCGATAACCCGCAGCAGCATCCGCGCGGCGACTTCAACCTCCACGATGACCGCGTGCATAACACCGGCGCCCGTATGCTGACGTTCAGCGGCATCGGCCTTTATCGCCCCGAGTTGTTCGAAGGCATCCGTCCAGGCACCAAAGCGGGTCTGGCGCCCTTGCTGCGCGCCGAATGCGATCGCGAGCGTGTCAGCGGCGAGCACCATACCGGCGTCTGGCGCGACATCGGCACACCCGAGCGCCTGGCGCAGATCGATGCCGAACTGCGCCGCACCGCGCCCTGAGCGTCCGCGCGCTTCCTTGATTGCACCGCCCAGGCGGGTGACAATCGCAGTGACCGTCTTCGCCGAAATGAATCATGCCGCTTCCCGATATCGCCCCGTTTCGCGCCCGCCGCAACGCGCTCCTGCAAACCATGCAAAACGGCATTGCGATCATTCCCACCGCGCCGGAACACATCCGTAATCGGGACAGCGACTACCCCTATCGCTTCGACAGTTACTTCTACTATCTGAGTGCTTTTACCGAGCCGGAAGCCGTGCTCGTGCTAATTGCCGGCGCCGAACCGCGCTCGATTCTGTTTTGTCGCGAAAAGCATGCGGAGCGCGAGTTATGGGAAGGCTTTCGCCACGGCCCGGACGCGGCGCGCGAGCGCTACGGCTTTGACGCAGCACATCCTTTCAGCGCCCTGGATGAGGTCGTGGTCGAGTTGATGGCCAATCAGCCCGCCCTATATTTCGCGCCCGGCATGGACTCGAACTGGGACGCGCGCATTCTCGACTGGTTGAATCGCGTGCGCGCCATGACCCGTACCGGCGTTACCGCGCCGACTGCGATTCATGATTTGCGCGTTCCACTCGACGAAATGCGTTTGCGCAAGGACGCCTATGAATGCGAGGTGATGCGTCGTGCGGCGACGATTTCGGCCGGCGCGCATCGGCGCGCCATGCGCGCCACGCGTCCGGGACGCATGGAATACGAGATCGAAGCCGAACTGATGTATGAATTCCGTCGCCACGGCTCGCAGTTTCCCGCCTACTGGCCGATCGTGGCAGGCGGCGCGAACGCCTGCGTGCTGCACTATCGCGACAATGATCAGCCTCTGAAAGACGGCGACCTGTTGCTGATCGACGCCGGCTGCGAACTCGACGGTTATGCCTCGGACATCACCCGTACCTTTCCGGTGAGCGGTCGTTTCAGCGGACCGCAACGCGCGCTTTACGAGCTGGTATTGGCCTCGCAAGCCGCCGCCATCGACATCACCAGGCCGGGCTGTCATTGGAATGAACCGCACGAAGCGGCGGTTCGTGTGCTGGCACAGGGTTTCATCGACCTCGGCCTGTGCCAGGGTTCGCTCGATGCGGTGCTGGAACAGGAAAGCTACAAGCAGTTCTACATGCATCGCACCGGTCACTGGCTCGGCCTCGATGTGCATGACGCCGGCGAATACAAGGAAAACGGCGCGTGGAGGCCACTGCAGCCCGGCATGATGCTGACGGTCGAGCCCGGTTGTTATGTGCGCCCAGCCGAAGGCGTGCCGGAGAAATACTGGAATATCGGCATCCGCATCGAAGACGACGTGCTGATCAACGCCGATGGTTGCGAAGTGATCACCCACGAAACACCGAAAAGCGTGGCCGATATCGAAGCGATCATGCGCGATGCGGCGTAATCACATCTTTCCCGAGCGCTCGCGATGAACGCCTGCGATGTCCTCATTGCCGGCGGCGGACCGGTCGGCGCGACGCTCGCACTCGCGCTACGAGACAGCGGACTGGACGTCAGGCTGATCGAGCCGGCGGAACGTCGCGCAGAGAGCTTGCGGCCCGTGGCGCTGTCGTATGGCAGCCGCCTGATTCTCGAACGTCTCGACGCATTCGATGCTGCGTTGGCAACGCCCATCGAGACGATTCATGTCTCCCAGGCCGGCGGCTTCGGCCGCACCCGGTTATCGAACGCGGATCTCGACGTTCCCGCGCTCGGCTACGTCGTCAATCTCGGCGCCCTGGCTGCAGAACTGAAGCAGCGCATCGTCGCCGAGCACATCGCGGGCCGTATTTCGCAATGGCGATCGGCCGTGGACACGGTTTCTGCAACGATCGATGACGGCACGGCATTGCAAGCGCGACTGTTGGTGCTGGCCGACGGCGGACAATCCGCCGGCGACGATCTCGCCATGCGGGATTACGGACAAACGGCAATCGTGGCGCTGGTGCGCACCGAATCGGCGCCGGCGGCGCGCGCGTGGGAACGCTTTACACCGGAGGGCCCACTCGCGCTGTTGCCGTTTGCCGATCGCTATGCATTGGTGTGGACTGTCGCCGGCGCCAATGCATCGCCCTTGCTTGCCCTATCGGATGAATTGTTTCTCGAACGATTGCACGTGCGTTTCGGCGACCGGCTGGGCCGCTTCACCGAAGTGAGCGATCGCGCAAGCGTGCCGCTGCGGTTGCGCTTCCATACCAACAGCATTGCCGCCGCGCGAGCCATCGTGGTCGGCAATGCCGCGCAGACTTTGCACCCCGTCGCAGGACAGGGACTCAATCTCGGCTTGCGCGACGCCTACGAACTTGCGCTGTTGCTGCGCGCCACGCCGCGTGAACGAATCGGCGACGCGGAATTTCTCACCGCTTATCGCGCGCAGCGCCGCCATGATCGGTGCGCCACCATCGGCATTACGGATACACTCATTCGCGTGTTCTCCAACGACGATGCGGCAATGCGCACAATGCGCGGCATTGCACTGGCCACGCTTGATGTGCTGCCTTCGGCGCGGCGTTTCTTCGCGCGCCGTATGATGTACGGATTGCGCGCGCTACCGTAGACAGCATTGCGTGCGCGTGAATGGCATATACGTAATCGCACGAGCGAGAGCAAAGTAAAACAGTGCCTTAGCCGCGTCGAATGTGGGACGCTTTCGCTGAATGAATTTAATACGAACTGTCCTACCGATTTCTTAGGAAAAGGCGATTTCCGCGACTTTTGGATTGGGGGTAGAATCGCGCTCCCTTTGAACGGCCTCCCTCACATCACTCATGCAAATCGGCGCACACATGCTGCGGAACAATCTTTTCGTCGCGCCCATGGCAGGCGTGACGGATCGACCCTTCCGACAGTTATGCAAGCGCTTCGGCGCCGGGCTCGCCATATCCGAAATGGTTTCCTCCAATTCGTTGCTATGGGGTAGCGAGAAAACGCTGCGTCGCGCGAACCATGAGGGAGAAGTCTCGCCGATTTCCGTACAGATCGCCGGTGCCGATCCTCAAATGATGGCGGACGCCGCGCGCTACAACGTTGATCAGGGCGCGCAGATCATCGATATCAACATGGGCTGCCCGGCCAAGAAAGTTTGCAACGTGATGGCCGGCTCGGCGTTGATGAAAGACGAACCGCTGGTCGCGCGCATTCTCGATGCGGTGGTCGGTGCGGTCGACGTGCCGGTGACGCTGAAATTCCGCACCGGCTGGGACAAAGAGAACAAGAACGCGCTCAGCGTTGCGAAAATCGCCGAAGAGTCCGGCATACAACTGATTTCAATCCACGGCCGCACGCGGGCGTGCGGTTACAGCGGCCACGCCGAATACGACACCATTCGCGCAGTCAAACAGGTCACGCGGCTGCCCGTCATCGCCAACGGCGACATCACTACTCCGGAAGAAGCGCGCCAGGTACTCGAATACACCGGCGCGGACGGTGTAATGATCGGCCGTGCGGCACAGGGTCGACCGTGGATTTTTCGCGAAATCGAACATTATCTGCAGACCGGCGACACATTGCCGCCGCCGCTGGTATCGGAAATCCGCACAGTGCTCATCGAGCATCTGCACGATTTGTATGCGTTCTATGGCAGCGACACCGGCGTGAAGGTGGCGCGCAAGCACATTTCTTGGTACACCAAAGGTCTGCACGGCTCGGCAGCGTTTCGGCGCGCGATGAATCAGTTGGCAAACTGCGATGAACAGTTCGCAGCGGTCGATCACTTCCTCACCGAGCTCGAAGAACAGGATCAACGATTGCAGTACGAAGAGGCTTTGGAGGAGGCGGCATGAAACAGACCAGCGAGCTCAGCGATTGCGTGCGCAAATCGCTGGAACGCTATTTCAAGGATCTGGACGGCGAGAAGCCACGCTCGGTTTACGAAATGGTGCTGAAGAACGTCGAAAAGCCAATGCTTGAAACCATTTTGAATCGCGCGGACGGCAACCAGACCATTGCAGCCGAAATGCTCGGCATCAATCGCAACACGCTGCGCAAGAAAATTCAGCAATACAAGATCAAGTTCTAGCGGACGAGACGAGCTCGCCGTTCGGCGATCACATCGTTCCCGCCCTTGCGCCGCACACCGTTCACTTTTTTCGATTGACCATCATGAACATTGGGAAAAGTCTAATTGAGTGCCGAATATGGTCGCGAGTGCGCGTAGCCGTACGAGAAGGGCAACGTAACCACACGCGTTCGCCGCTTTGATCTGCAATATTCCATGACGAAAAACCTCAATCAAGATCACGTTTCGGTGCGGCGTGCACTCATCAGCGTATCGGACAAAAGCGGCGTCACGGATTTGGCGCGAGCGCTGCATCAACTTGGTGTCGGCATACTTTCCACCGGCGGCACGGCGCAACTGCTGGCGCAGGCCGGCATTCCGGTCACCGAAGTCGCGCAGTACACGGCCTATCCGGAAATGCTCGACGGCCGCGTCAAGACACTGCATCCGAAAATTCACGGCGGCATTCTTGCGCGCCGTGATCGCCCCGAGCACATGCAGGCCATCGCCGCGGCAGGAACGGAGCCGATCGATCTCGTCGTGGTGAATCTCTATCCGTTCACCCAGACCATCGACAAGCCGGGTTGCACGCTGGAAGAAGCGGTCGAGAACATCGATATCGGCGGGCCTTCAATGGTGCGCGCCGCGGCGAAAAACTATGGCGGCGTAGCCGTGGTGACCGATCCGGCCGACTACGCGCGCGTGCTGGACGTACTGCGACGGAATCACGGCGCAATCGATGCATCGACCCGCTTCGAACTGGCGAAGAAGGCCTTCGCCCATACGGCAGCCTACGACGGCGCGATCGCCAATTATCTGACCAGTCTGGACGAGCATGATGAGCCCGGGCTGTTTCCGCAAACCTTGTCGCTGCAGTGGGAGCTCGCGCAATCAATGCGTTACGGCGAAAACCCGCATCAGGCCGCCGCGTTCTATCGCGACGCAGTCGCGCCGGACGGCAGTCTCGCCCGCTACACGCAGTTGCAAGGCAAGGAACTGTCGTACAACAACATCGCCGATGCCGATGCGGCGTGGGAATGCGTCAAGAATTTCGACGAGCCGGCCTGCGTCATCATCAAGCACGCCAATCCATGCGGCGTCGCGCAAGCCGACGATCCGGCCACCGCCTACGAGCGCGCCCATGCATGCGACCCGAGCTCGGCATTCGGCGGCATCATCGCCTTCAACCGCACGCTCGACGCACGCGCCGCGGCTGCCGTCACTCAGCAGTTCGTCGAGGTGTTGATTGCGCCCGATTTTGCGCCCGATGCGCTCGCACTGCTCGGCGCCAAAACCAATGTGCGCGTGCTGCGAGTGCCGATGGGCGGCGCGATAGCACGTTACGATTTCAAGCGCGTGGGCGGCGGTCTGCTGGTACAGACACCGGATGCGCTTACCGGTGAGGCGGGCGGATTCAAAGTGGTCAGCAAGCGCGCGCCGACTACAGCTGAAATGAACGACCTGCTGTTCGCCTGGCGCGTGGCGAAGTACGTCAAATCGAATGCCATCGTGTACGCCAAGGCGGGGCGCACCGTCGGTATCGGCGCAGGTCAGATGAGCCGCGTCGACAGCGCACGCGTCGCCGCCATCAAGGCCGGGAATGCCGGGTTGTCGCTGGCAGGTTCGGTGGTGGCATCGGATGCGTTCTTTCCTTTCCGCGACGGCGTCGACGTGGCGGCGCAGGCGGGTGCGACGGCGCTCATCCACCCCGGCGGCAGCATGCGCGACGACGAAGTCATCGCGGCAGCGGACGAACAGGGGCTCGCCATGGTCTTCACCGGCGTGCGACAC
>DATCWO010000241.1:0-2674 GCA_036566325.1 Burkholderiales bacterium
CGGCAAGTCGGCGCGCGGAACATGAAACAGCGAGGCGTTGGCGTAAATGCCGTCGAAATGCTCGGCCGGCAGATCGAGGGCGAGAAAATCCTGCTGCCACACTTCGCAGCCGCTGTAAGCGCGCGCCATTTCGCAGAAGCGCGTCACGCCGTCCAGACCGATGGCGACATGTCCGCGTTCGGTGAAGGTCTTCAGATCGCGCCCCGGCCCGCAACCGAGATCGAGAATGGTCAACGGCGGCTCGCCTTCGATGGCGTTCAGCAACGCCTCGATATTCTGACGAACATCGTGATCGCGCGTGCCTTCCCAGAAGGCTTCGGCTTGCTCGTCGTAATGCTGCAGTGTGCGCGCCGAGGTGTCCGGCAGTTCGTTCGGGTCCATCGGGACATGCTAACCGTTCCCGGCGCGAACGGGAACGGTGCCTGCTCACACGACCTGAACGATCAGGGCCGATCGCTCGTGTGGCCGCGCTTGAGTTCGGCGATTCGCACGATCACATAGGCAATCAACGCAAAAACGAAAAACACCAGCAGCATCCACGCAATGCCCTGCAGCGACTCGATCACGGTGCGATAGATTTCGAGTACCCAGCGTTCGTTCGTCAACTGGACGATCTTCGCTTCTTTGTCCCAGTGCTGCGGGGTGATGTACTTCTCGAGTTCATAAATCCGCACGCCGGCTGAAATGCCAACCACCAGAATGGCGAACTTGAGATATCTCAACCAGGCGCCGCTGATTTCGTCCGCGATGATGCGTCGGAGGATACTGTCCAGCGGCTTGGCAAATGCGCGCGCCACGAGCAGGGAAACGGCCGAAGCGACGAGCAAAGTGACGAGCAGTAGCGCAAGAAACATTTTTCTTTCCCTTGTGACGTCGCGTCCGGATGCTACAGCATCGCCACATGCCACAAGGCGCTCAGTATCGCTACGATTTCAATGCCAGCTTGCCGCCTGACGCGCGGATCGCACGCGTCAGGCGGGCACAGCGATAGACAATCAGCTTTGCATAAACACCACGCCGCCTTCGACTTTCACGGTGTAACGCTCGGCGCAACCTTCGTCGGGCGCGCTGGCGTTACCGTCGTCCAGGCAGATTTTCCAGCTATGCAGCGGACAGGTGACATGCCTGCCGTACACGATGCCCTGAGACAGCGGCCCGCCCTTGTGCGGACAGCGATCTTCCAGGGCGAAAACTTCGTCTGCGGCGTTGCGAAACACCGCCACATCGCCCTGGGCGCGACGTACCACGCGCGATCCCAGCCGCGGAATGTCCTCGACTTCACACACTTTTTGCCATTCGCTCATCATTTGCCTTTCGGTGAGTGGTGACGCTCAGGCATCGACCGCTTCGAGCACGATCGGCTCGAACTCGCGCCGTTTATCGCTTTGCGCGACGCGCTCCTGCCACGGATCCTTGATGCCCGCCAGCGCATAAAGCAGGCGCTCGTACAGCGCCCTGCGATTCACCGCATCATCCACCACATGCTGTTTCACATAGTCCATACCGACACGTTGCACCCAGTGCACCGTGCGGTCGAGATAGCGCGCCTCTTCCCGATAGAGCTGCAGAAACGCGCCTGAATATTCGAGCACCTCGTCGTGCGTCGCCACCTTGCAGAGGAACTGCGCGACCTCGGTCTTGATGCCGCCGTTGCCCGCAACATAAATCTCCCAGCCGGAATCCACGCCGATCACGCCGACATCCTTGATGCCCGATTCGGCGCAGTTTCGCGGGCACCCCGACACGGCCAGCTTGACCTTGTGCGGCGACCACATGTTGAACAGCATCTTTTCCAGATCGATGCCCATTTGCGTCGAGTTCTGCGTGCCGAAGCGACAGAACTCGCTGCCCACGCAGGTCTTCACCGTGCGGATGCTCTTGCCGTAAGCGTGACCGCTCGGCATATCGAGGTCCCGCCAGACGTTGGGCAAGTCTTCCTTCTTGATACCGAGCAGGTCGATGCGCTGCCCACCGGTGACCTTGACCATCGGCACCGCGTATTTCTCGGCCACGTCGGCGATGCGACGCAATTCGGCCGGCGTGGTAATGCCACCCCACATGCGCGGCACGACCGAAAACGTGCCGTCCTTCTGGATATTGGCGTGCGCGCGTTCGTTGATGAAGCGCGATTGCGGGTCGTCTTCGGCCTCGTGCGGCCACGTCGAGATGAGGTAATAGTTCAGCGCCGGCCGGCAGGTCGCGCAGCCGTTCGGCGTATGCCATTCGAGGAAATGCATGACGGCCGGAATGCTGAGCAGCTTCTGCGTGCGAATCGCCTTGCGCACGTCCTCATGCGTGTAATCGGTGCAGCCGCACACCGGCTTGGTCTTCGAGTCGCTCGCCTGATACGCACCGCCCACGGTCGAGGCGAGAATCTGTTCGACCAGGCCCGTGCACGAGCCGCACGAGGACGAAGCCTTGGTGTGTTTGCGCACCTCGTCCAGGCTGAACAGTCCCTTCTCCTTGATCGCCTTGACGATCGTGCCCTTGCACACGCCGTTACAACCGCATACTTCCATCGTCTCGGCCATCGCCGCTGCCTTGTTCTGGCCCTGATGCCCGCTGTTGCCGAGATTCGTCTCGCCGAACAGGATGTGATCGCGAATCTCGCCGATGCTTTGCTGGTCGCGCAGCATCTGGAAATACCAGGCGCCATCGGTAGTATCGCCATACA
>DATCWO010000011.1:0-4985 GCA_036566325.1 Burkholderiales bacterium
AATTTGAGACTCGACGAACCGGCGTTGAAGACGAGGATCGGTCCGTTCGCCATACTCAAGTCGCAACGATCTTGCCGGTATCCGCCATGCGCGCGTGCGCAAGTAAAACGGCCACGGCACACGAAGCCAATCGGGCCTGCAGCGAGTCGGAGCGACTGGTCAGCACAATGGGAACACGCGCGCCGACCACAATACCGGCCGCATCAGCACCCGCCAGAAAGGAAAGGCTTTTGGCCAGCATGTTGCCCGCTTCCAGATCGGGGACAACCAGCACGTTCGCGCGCCCCGCAACGGGCGAAATCAGGCGTTTGATTGCCGCCGCTTCGGGGTTGATAGCGTTGTCGAGTGCCAGCGGCCCATCGAGCATCGCACCGACGATCTGTTCGCGTTCGGCCATCTTGCACAGCGCGGCCGCTTCCACGGTCGAAGGCAGTTTCGGATTGACGCTTTCGGTGGCGGACAGAATCGCCACCCGCACTTCCGGAAACTGCAGCGCGTGGGCAAGATCGATGGCGTTCTGCACGATATCCACCTTCTCTTCCAGCGTCGGCGCGATATTGATCGCCGCGTCGGTGATGATCAGCGGCTGCGCATGGCCCGGCACGTCCATGATGAAACAATGACTGACGCGACGGGCGGTGCGCAGCCCAAGTTCACGATCGATCACCGCGGCAATCAACTCATCGGTATGCAGACTGCCCTTCATCAGTGCGTCAACGCGTCCCTCGCGCACCAGACATACTCCCTGCGCTGCGGCAGCGTGGCTGTGCGGCACATCGACGAGTTCATAGTCGCCCAGATCGATCCCGGCCGCGCGGGCGGCGGCTTCCACTTTCGCGCGCGGCCCCACCAGCAGCGGATCGATCAATCCTTCGCGCCGCGCTGCGGCCACACCGGCCAGTGATGGCGCGTCGCACGGATGGATCACCGCAATGCGAAGCGGCCCGAGCGGCTTCGCCAGAGCGAGCAGTTGTTGGTATTTTTCGCGCGCCTGCCGATTCATGCGTCTTTGAGTTCCGTCAGTTGCGCTGCGGCACCGGGTCGTGAACCGAGCAACGTCGGAATCGACAACGCAAGAAACACCGCAGCAATACCGAAAACCCAGATACCGAGATTGCGATCCAAAATCATGCCGTAGATAACCGGGCCGACGAAGCCGCCCACGTCGAGCCCGGAATAAACGAATCCATACACCTTGCCGCGAGAATGCTTGGGCGCGACCGCGCCGATGATGATGTCGCGTGACGGTCCGACGCTGCCGATGGCGAATCCGAGCATCACCATGGCCGGTAGCAGCAGCGCAAGCGGCACCAGCCGGCCGGCCAGAATCGCGGCGAGCACCGCCGCTATCGACATGGCCACGCCGACGATGACGCCGTGCCGATTCGAGCGCGACGCAAACGCACCGCCTGCCAGCACACCGAACGTATTGCCGATCAGAAAAGCGGTCAGCGCGCCGCTCGCGATGAGCAGCGAGACGTCATAGATCTGTGCGGACGCCGCGGCGGCAAACGTCTGGAAGCCCATCATGCCGATGGCGTACAACGCGAAGAACAGAAAGCACAGCAACACCGGCTGCGAAGCCAGCAGCCGCACGTCGTGACCCAATGTGCGCGGGCGCGGACGCGGCGCGGCCGGCGACTTGAGGGCGGCCTGAGAGGCGAAAAACACCAGCGCAACCAAGCCGATGACGCCGGCCGTTGCGACCGCGACGCGCCAGCCGAAGGCGTGGGCGAGCGGTGCGACGCAGATCGGCGCCAGCACCCAGCCCAGACTGCCACCGAGGCCGTGCATGCTGAAGGCGTGGCCGAGACGCCTGGGAGTGACCCGTCCATTCAGCAAGGCAAGATCGGCCGGATGAAACACGCTGTTGCCCAGTCCGCCGACGACCGCCGCGGCATACAGCATCGCGACATTCGGAACCGCAGCGAACATCAGGCTGCTCGCCGACAGCAATGCGATGCCGCATAAAAGCAATTTGCGCGCGCCAAGCCGATCGACCAGAAAGCCGGCTGCCGTTTGCGCGATGCCGGACACGGTGAAGAATATCGCCAGCGCGCCGCCGAGCACGGCATAGCTGGTGCCGAGCGATTCCGTGAGTATCGGAAACAGCGGCGGCAGCGCGAGTTGAAAGAAATGCGACAGGCCGTGCGCCAGTCCGATCAGCGCGATCAGGGCGAAGTCCGTGTCGAGTTTGCGCAGTGTCATTAATTTTTTCCTCACGGCGCGGACATTTTAACAGGAGCGCTGACGCAGCCGCCGCACGCAGTGTCGCCATTGCCAGACGCTAAATCTGTATGGTCAGGCCTGTTGGCGTGCACCGTTTCACACCAAAGACACGATCGCCTGATTAAACTCGACCACATGTTTTTGTTTACCAAAACCCAACACGAACGCGTCGCGACGCTCCCGGACGGCACGAACGTGCGCTGCCCGAACTCACGCGAACTGCAATTCCTGTACGAAGAAATCTACCGCGAGTCCATCTACCTGCGGAACGGCATCAGCCTGAATGAAGGGGACTGCGTGGTCGATGTCGGCGCGCACGTCGGACTCTTCTCGCTGTTTCTGATGCAGCACTACAGCGATCTCGATCTGTACGCCATCGAACCGGTCCCGGCCGCCTTCAGCATGCTGCTGAGCAACGCCGAGCAACACTTTCCGTTGGCACGCTGCATCCCGGCCGCACTCGCCGAACGCGATCGACGCATCCAGCTCGCCTGGTATCCGCAACTGAGCAGTTGCTCGACGCGCTATCCCGATTTGAATGATCTGCGCAGCAACCTGCGCACGCATTGCGCGCTGAGCGATTATCGGGTGATTGGACCGCTGGCACGTCAGGTGCCGCGCATGTTCGATCTATGCACCCGACCATTGTTGGAGCAGATGCAGATCGAAGTCCATGCGACCACGCTATCGGCCATCATGACGAGCGAAGGCATCGGCCGCATCGATCTGCTCAAGATCGATGTCGAAGGCAGCGATCTGCAGGTGCTGCTGGGCATTCAAGAAGCCGACTGGCAGCGCATCCGCCAGATCGTGGTGAAGACCACATACACCGATCTCGACGCGGTGGTGCATGCCCTGCGCACGCACGGCTTCCGCCTTATGACCGACGTCTCGCTCGGCCTGCGCGGCACCGACTATCTGTACGTCTACGCGCGGGCGCGAGACTAATTAACCGTCATTCCGGACGCCCGAAGGGCGCGCCGGAATCCAGTTCGTGCTTTCCGATCGTTTAAACGCGCACCATCAAGACGGATAGATCGCTGAGTGTCATGCAGCGGACGCCGCTGACGTCACATCGGCGAGCGAGCCAAGCACGCGGCGCGCCTCCTCCTGCAACGTGCGGTAGGAGCGCTCCCATTCGCCGTCACGCGGCGTCGCCCAGGCAAGCCGTTGCGCCAGACCTTCCAGCTTCTTCATACGCGCTACGACCTCTGCATGCTCCGCCGCGTAAACAAACTCCACCTTGATATCCCGACACACGCCTATGCAGGTTTGCGGGGCTTCGATCTTGCCGCAGCCGATACACTGCCAGGCGGTTACGTACTCGGCCATCCCATTCACCTCCCAGTGAAGCGCGCACCTTCCACGCCGATCACTGCATCCTAGGCCCGGACTCGAGGCACCCGTTTGCGCCCGGTCAAATGATCGGCGTTGAAAAGTCACATCCGCACGCGCTGCCAGTAGCCGGTCAGTTCCAGGTAACCGCGCCCGGCAGGCTTGCCATTGCGCAGGGCGCGCACGGCACCTTCCCAATAGATGGTGCCGGTGCTCGCACGCGAATCGAGTTCCTGATCGTCCATAAGCGGCGCGAGTTCAATGACATGCGGGCCGATGTGCAGACGCATGGCAATGGGATAAATCGTGTCGGTGCGCGGCGAGCGCCACTCGCGCAGAACCTCGAAGCGGATCTGATCCGCTGCATAGGTCTCCCGTTGTCCTGACGCGTCGCGAAAGGTGCCGCCGGTCCAGTACGTCGAGCCGTCCTTCGCGCGGATGCGAAAGGCCATCAGCGCAGCACCGTCATCGAAGTTGAGACCGGTCCAGTCCCAGCCGGTCGCATCCTTCGAAAGATATTCGCTCGACCATTCGTGATCGAGCCAGGCGCGCCCCTGCACGGCTTCGCGCTCACCCTTCACGCTCAACGCTCCGCTCACCTCGAGTTGCGGGCGGCTGTAGTAGTGACTGGCCTCCTGCGATCGCGGTCCCTTGCGCGAGTAACCGCCATCGCCCTGCAATAACAGCGGCCCGGCGGTGCGGAATTCGAAGTCGAAGGCGAAATCGGCGGCCGCGATATGCGTGCGATAGCCTGCATCGGTTCGTTCCAGTCGCCAGTCGTCGATCCACACGCGTGTGTCGTCTTCGAGCGCTCCGGCCAGGTCGAAGCCGGCGCGCGCGGTGCGTTGATCATGCAACAAGCGGCCGCGACCCGGATCTGAAATTGCCGCGTGAGCGAACAGCAGTTGCTTCGGCGCGAAGGCGCTGCCGCTTTCTTCCGCGATGCCGGGCCGGTTGCGAAAGAAGGTCAACTGAAAACCGCGCGCATCATTCAACCAGCCGGTGATGTACCACCATTCGGTGCGATAGGTCGGATGCGCGCCGTGATCGCGCGGAAAAACCAACGTGCGCGGTTTCACCAATGGATATTCGGCCGGCTGCGCCGCGACAGACCGCGCTGCGACCGGCCATAGCAGCGATGTGCCCATCAACGAGAGAAAGCGGCGACGTTGCATGGTCACCAATCCTCGCGCACGGCGCGCGCGGCATCATCGCTCATGGCATAGCGCGCCGAGTACAGCGCCGTCACCGACGCCAGCGCGAGCAGCAGCAGCATGAATGCCACCAGCGCAAGCACGGGCACATGCAGTTCCATGCCCCAGTGAAAGGACTGGCGATTGACGACATGGATCAGCACCAGACTGACGATCCAGCCGAGCAGCACGCCGACCGCCAGCCCGAGTCCGCTGACGAGAAAGCCT